>JAVEEB010000471.1 GCA_030840665.1 Frankiaceae bacterium
GTCACCTTGTCGTGCGGCATCAGCATCTTCTGCCACAGCACGCCGGCGATCCCGACGGCCAGCAGCGCGCCGCCGAGGGTCACCCCGAGCCAGAAGTTGTACATGCCGTTCGCCGTGTTGATGTCGACGACGACGTACGCGACGACGAACCCCACGCACAGCAGACCCGCCAGGGTGAACATCGCCATGACCAGACGCTCGCCGCGCTTGCGCTCGGCGTCGGTCAACGGGGCGTGTGCCTCGTCGTCGAACTCCTGCTCCTCGCCGCCCGTTACGGGGTCGACCGCGACGCCGCCTTTGGGGGGGAGGTCACCGGAGGAGTGGATGGCGTCGTCGCTCATATCCGGCTCCCGATCCACACGCAGAACACCAAGAGGCCACCGACGCCGAGGATCCAGCCGACCGCACCCTCAGGCACGGGGCCGAGGCGCCCGATGGGGTTGCCGCCCTTGTCGAAGTTGCTCCGGATCGACGTCACGTACGCGATCACGTCGAGCTTGTCCTTGTCGTTCAGCTGCTTCATGAAGCTGGGCATGTTGCCGGGCGCCGTCGCCAGCGCTTCCCAGATCTGCTTGTCGGTCGCGAGGCGCAGCTCGGGGGCGGCCATGCCGCCGGTGAGCGCCCCGCCCTGACCGACGACGTTGTGGCACTGGGCGCAGTTCTCGGAGAAGATGCGGCCGCCCTTGGCGACGTCGACGCCCGAGATCAGCTGGCCGTTCGCGTCGCGCACCGTGGTCTGGCCGGCGGACGGGATCTTCGGTGACGTCGCGCTCAGGCTGCCGACGTACGCGGCGAGCTGGTCGATCTGCTCCTGCGTGAAGTGCGGGATGCTGCGCTTGGCTTGCATCCCGAGCTGCTTGAGCGGCATGCGACCGGTGCCCACCTGGAAGTCGACCGCCGCCGCGCCCTCGGGCCGCAGGTCAGGGGCGACGGTGGTGCCCTCGGCGTTCAGGCCGTGGCAGCTCGAGCAGTTGAGGATGAACAGGTCGTGGCCCTTGGCGACCTGGTCGGCCGTGGTCGCGGCCGCGTCCTGCGCGTAGCCGGTCGGCGCGAGAGCGGAGTACACGCCGCCGAGGATGAGCAGGGCAAGCGCGAGCACAAAGTACGACGAGAAGCGTCGGCGGCGTTGCGGCGACAGGAAGGGGGTCGTCACGAGCGGCTCACTTCAACAAGTAGATGGTCGCGAACAGGCCGACCCAGACAATGTCGACGAAGTGCCAGTAGTACGACACGACGATCGAGTAGGTCGCCTGATCCGGCGTGAACCGGCCGTAGCTCGTGCGGGCCAGCACGAAGAGGAAGGCGAAGAGCCCGCCCGTCACGTGCAGCCCGTGGAACCCGGTCGTGAGGTAGTACACCGACCCGTACGGGTGGCTGTTGATCGCGAACGTGTTCTCCACGAAGTACTCGAACGACTGGCCGGCGATGAAGATCGCGCCCATGAAGAACGACAGCAGGAACCACTTGCGCAGGGCCAGCACGTCGCCGCGCTCAGCCGCGAACACGCCGAACTGGCACGTCACGGACGACAAGATCAGGACAACCGTGAAGGTGCCGGCAAACCAGACGTTCAGGTGGACAGGGTGGGTCGTGCCCGTCGTCGGCGGCCAGTTGGCGTTGCCCTGCACTGCCTTCGTCGTGAAGTACATCGCGAAGAGGGCGGCGAAGAACATCAGCTCACTGGAAAGCCACACGATCGTGCCGACGCTGACCATGTTCGGCCGAGAGATCCCGCCGTGAGAGGGGACCTTCGTAGCCACGCTCGACGAAGTCACGACGCCATTATGTGACCTAGGTCCCTAGCGCGGGTGACGGGGTCCTCCGGCGCGCCGGGTGGGTGGGTCGGCGCCGTACGCTGAGCTCGTGATTTTGCCTTTGCACGTCGGCCCACCGCCGCTCACCCCGTCCGGCATTTTCACGACCTGGCACGAGTCGCTGCTGCCCCTGCTGGCGGTCGTGGTGCCGTCGCTGGCCTATCTCTACGGGGTCGGCCGGCTGCGCGGCCGCGGGGTGCACTGGCCGCTCGGGCGCACCGTGGCGTTCCTGCTCGGGTCGGCGTGGCTGGCCATCGCGACGATGTCGAGCCTCGCCGTCTACGACACGACCCTGTTTTCCATGCACGCGGTGCAGCACATGCTGCTCGTGTTCCTGGCGCCGATCTTCTACGCGATGGGCGCGCCCACGACGCTGGCGTTGCGCACGCTCCCGCTCGCCTGGCGCCGCCGGTTGCTCGCGCTCCTGCACAGCCGCTATCTGCGGGTGATCTCGCACCCGGTCTTCTCGTGGCCGGTGTTCATCGCCACGCCGTTCGTGCTCTACCTCTCCCCGCTCTACTCGCTCAGCCTGCGCAACGGGCTGGTGCACGAGCTGATCCACCTGCACCTGGTCGTCATCGGCTGCCTGCTCTTCTGGCCGCTCGTGAGCCTCGACCCAGTGCCCGGGCGGATGCCGCACCCGTTCCGGCTGATCATCGCGCTGCTGATCCTGCCGGCGCACGTCATCCTCGGGCTGACGATCATGAACGAATCGAGCCCGATCGCGGAGCCCTACTTCCGCTCCATCGGCCGGACCACTGCCCAGATGCTGAGCGACCAGAACATGGCCGGCGGGATCATGTGGGGCACCGGCGACGTGATCGGGTTGATCTTCCTGCTGGCGATCGGCTTCCAGTGGATGCGGGCCGAGGAACGCCGTGCGGTGTCCGAAGACCGGCGCCTCGACCGGCTCGACGCGGCGAACGCGCGCGCGGCCGACGATGCGGGGCGCACTCTCCGATAGCATCGCGGGCGTTGCGGCCCCCCGCGCGGACCCAGACGGGCAGGATCAATGTCGACGTACACAGTTGTGCTCTTCTCCGAAGATGACGCCGTCCGCGAGCAGGTCCTCTTCGCGCTCGGCCGGCACCCCGCGAAGGACGTCGAGCTCGTCTACATCGAGGCGACGACGGGCGACGAGGCCGTCAAGGCGATCGAGGACCACTACGTCGACCTGGCCATCTTCGACGGTGAGGCGCAGCCCACGGGCGGTGCGGGGCTCGCGCGGCAGCTCAAGTTCGAGCTCAACGACTGCCCGCCGATCATCGTTCTGATCCGCCGCGCGGTCGACGAATGGATCGCGCGCTGGTCGCTCGCGGAGGGCACCCTGCTGCTGCCGCTCGACCCGCTCACCACGGGCCGCACGGTGGTCGACCTGTTGCGTGCCACCGCGGTCGACGCGGTCGACGCGCAGAACGCGGTCGACGTGCCGGCCCCGCATCAATGACGATGCAGCAATGACGGCAACCGCACACACCTGGCCCGACCTCATTTCCGCGTTGCTGCGCGGCGAGACCCTCAGCAGCGACGACACGGCGTGGGCCATGGGCGAGCTCATGAGCGGCGAGGCGACGGGCGTGCAGTTCGCCGGGTTCGCGATCGCGTTGCGCGCGAAGGGCGAGACCGCGGAAGAGGTCTCCGGGCTCGTGCGCGTGATGCTGGCCAACGCGGCGCCGCTGTCCGTGACGGGTCCGACCGTCGACACCTGTGGCACCGGCGGCGACCGCTCCAACACGGTCAACATCTCGACAATGGCTGCTCTGGTGGTGGCCGGCGCGGGTCGCGTGGTCGCCAAGCACGGCAACCGCGCGGCCTCCTCTGCGGCGGGTTCTGCTGACGTGCTCGAGGCGCTCGGGGTGGTCGTGGACCTGCCGCCCGCCGCGGTCGGCACGTGCATCGACACGGCGGGGATCGGGTTCTGCTTCGCGCCCGTGTTCCATTCGTCGATGCGGCACGTCGGGCCGGCGCGTGGTCAGCTCGGCGTACCAACTGTCTTCAATTTCCTTGGCCCGTTGACGAATCCGGCCCGGCCTTTCGCCCAGGCCGTCGGTTGCCCGGACCTGCGGATGGCACCGGTGATGGCTTCGGTGCTGGCGGCGCGAGGGACAAACGCCCTTGTTGTACGAGGGGATGACGGCCTCGACGAGCTGTCCACCGCGACCACGTCGCGGGTGTGGGAAGTGCGCGACGGCGAGGTGCGCGAAGACACGGTGAACCCCGCGGACTTCGGCATAACTCTCTCGCCGCGGGAGGCGCTCCGCGGCGGGGACGCGCGGGTGAACGCGGACGCGGCGCTCCGCCTGGTCGAGGGTGCGCGCGGGCCTATCCGCGACGCGGTCCTGCTGAACGCGGCGGCCGCCCTCGTCGCGTCGTCGTCCGCCGGTGGGCCGCTGACGTCGCGGCTGGCGTCGGCCTTGGACGAGGCCGCGACCGCGCTCGACAGCGGTGAGGCGGGCGCGGCCCTGGAACGCTGGGTGACGGTCAGCCAGTCCCTGAAGTCCGCTGGCTGAGGGGCTCCGCCCCCGCCGCGTGTTACCGGCCGAGGTCGAAGGTCGCCTCAAGGTCGTGCTTGCTGTACGCGCGGAACGCGATATGCGTGTCCGTGTTGAGGACGCCGTCCACCTTGTTGATGCGGTCCGCGATGACGTTCGCGAGGTCGTCGTGGGCGCGAACCCTCACCATCGCGATGAGGTCGATGTCGCCCGTCACGGAGTAGACCTCGCTGACGCCGTCGATGGCGGCCAATGCTGCCGCGACCTCGGGGATGCGGTTGGTCGTGGCGCTGATGAGAACGATGGCGGTGAGCATGGTCCGATGATAGGGCGGCAAAGACAGGTGGTCGCTCAGTCCCAGCCGAGCTCGTGCAGCCGCTCGTCGTCGATGCCGATGTGGTGCGCGAACTCGTGCATCACCGTGATCCTGACCTCGTTGCGCAGATCGTCCAGATCGTCGGCCATCAGGCACAGCGGGATGCGGTACAGGCTGATGCGGTCCGGCAGCACGCCGCTGTAGCCGCCGAAACTGTCGCGGTCGACTAGGGAGACGCCCTCGTACAGGCCGAGCAGGTGCGGGTCGTCCGGGTGCTCGTCCTCGATGACGACCGCGACGTTGCGGAAGTG
>JAVEEB010000472.1 GCA_030840665.1 Frankiaceae bacterium
ACCAGGCCGCGCACGCCGTACAAGCCGGCAAGAGTGACGATGAACGGAGGGAGTCGCACCCGCGCGACCAATGCACCCTGGATCAGTCCGATCAGCAGCGCGGCACCAAGGGCCATGGCGATGGCGGCGATGATGTTGAGGCCCATTCCCTTGTTCGGGTCGACGCCTTTGGTGACCAACACTGCGGACAGGGCGAAGACCGAACCGACGGACAGGTCGATCCCGCCGGAGATGATGACCTGAGTCATGCCGATGGCAATGATGGCCGGAAAGGACGCCTGAATAAGGACGTTGCTGACGTTGCCGCCCTTGCCCCAGGTGGCGAAGTTCGTGACCGTCGCGGCGGAGATCGCGCAAACGATGACCAGCACGACGAACGCGCCGACACCGTCGCGCTGCAGGAAGTGTGCGACCTGCGCCTTGCGGGAGCGGGCAGCCAACGACGCCTCGACGCCGGCGCCGCGCGCCGCATCGAGGGAAAGCCCCGGAGTCTCGCCGATGGTCATGAGCGAGCTCGCTTCCGCTGCGCGTACACCGCAAGGATGATGATGACCGCCGTCGCAATCTTCGACACCGCGTCGCTCACGCCGTGGAAAATGAGCGTGCTCGCGATGAGTTGCATGACGAGCGCCCCGGCGATGGTCCCGATCACGCGCACGCGACCGCCGGACAGTGGTGTGCCACCGACCACCACAGCTGTGATGGCGAGCAGTTCGTAGTAGAGGCCGTTCGTGCTGGGGTCGTTGGTGCTGGTGCGGGCGGTCACCACCAGGCCGGCCCATGCGGCGAGCACGCCACTGATCATGTATACGGTGACGAGCGTCCTGCGCACAGGGATGCCGGACAGGTACGACGCCCGCACGTTGTCGCCGATCGCGACAACTCGACGCCCGAACACCGTGCGGCGGACCACCAACGCGATGATGACGACCGGCACGAGGGCGTCGTAGAACGGCGCTTGGATACCGAGAAACTTGCCGATGCCGAAGCGGGAGATCGTCGGATCCGAGACGCTCAAGTTACTGGCCTGCAGCACGATGGCGAGACCTCGGCCCGCAACGAGCAGGGCGAGTGTCGCAACGATTGGTTGCACTTCGAAGAAGGCGACCAACGTGCCGGCGATCGAACCGACCAGCATGCCCGCGATGAGAACTGCCACAACGATGACGTAGCTGTTGATGCCGCGGTCCAGCAGCTGGCCGATCACCGAGGCGGAGATTGCCATCGTGGCGCCGACGGAAAGGTCGATGCCCTCGGTGCCGATGACGAGGGCCATTCCCAATGCCACGATGAGGATCGGCGCGACCAGGACGAGCTGCAGCTTGATGTTGTCGACCGTGACCCAGCGCCTCGTGAAGACCGCGTTGTAGGCGACAAGGAGCAGGAGCGCGACGTACACGCCGTTCTCTTGCAGGAAGACCGTCGCCCCGTCCCGGTCCAGTGAGCGCCGTGAGCCGGTCGCCGTTGCCTCACTCATGCACTTGTTTCCCCGCCCAGCGTTCCGGCAATGGCGTGCACCAGGTCTCCTTCGTTGAGTCTGTGTCCGTCCAACTCGTCGACGATCGAGCCTTCCCGCAAGACAAGCACCCGATGCGACCCGTCGACCAGCTCCTCGGTCTCCGACGAGATGAGCAGCACTCCCAGGCCCTGCTCGGCGAGTTCGTCGATGAGACGGCGCACTTCCGCCTTCGCGCCCACGTCGATGCCCCGGGTCGGTTCATCCAACATGAGGATCCGTGGCTCCAGGCAGAGCCAGCGGGCGAGCAGGACCTTCTGCTGATTTCCGCCCGACAAGGTGCCGACCTTCTGCGACGGGCCGAACGCCTTGATATTCAGCCTCTGCATGAAAGTTGCCACCAGCTTGTTGGCGGCGCTGTCGGAAAAGACCCCGCTCTTCGACAGGCGCGGGAGCGCGGCCAACACGATGTTGTCCTTGATGGACAGGTTGGGCAGGATGCCGTCGGCCTTGCGGTCCTCGGGCAACAGCACGACGCCGGCGGCAATCGAACGCGCCGGTGAGCCGAGAGCGACGGGGGACCCACCGACGCTCACGTGTCCCGAGTCGAGGATCTGGGCACCGAGGATGGCCTTGGCTGTTTCGCTGCGACCGGCCCCGAGCAACCCGCCCAGGCCCACGACCTCGCCCGGTCTGATCTCGACGCTGACGTCATGGAGGAGCCCACGCCGGTTGAGACTGTCGGCAACCAGCACAGGGGCAACTTTTGCTGCATCCGGCGGTTGAACGACCGCGCTGGAAGACCGCGAATGTTGAGCCAGCAGCTCGCGGCCGAGCATGGTCGCGACGAGCTGTTGCCGCGGCAAGTCGGCGATCGGCCCCGAGTGCACGAGGCGACCGTCGCGGAGGACCGTGACCTGGTCGCAGATGCGATAGAGCTCGTCAAGGCGGTGGCTCACGTAGACGATCGCCACGCCGTCGGCCTTCAGCCGCTCGATGAGGCGGAACAGCGTCTCGACCTCGCGCGACTCGAGGGAGGAGGTCGGCTCGTCCATGATGACGACACTCGCCTCGAGTGAGATGGCGCGGGCCACGGAGATCATCTGTTGCGCACCGAGGGCCAGGGTCGCGACGGGCACCGTCGGGTCGGCGTCGATGTTGAAGTCGCTGAGCAACGCCTTGGCGTCGCGGTTCATCCGCTTGAAGTCGATCAGCCCGAGAGCTGTCCGCGGTTCGCGCCCCAGGTAGAGGTTGCGCGCACCGCTCTGCAGCGGCACGAGGTTGACCTCTTGGTAGATCGTGCTGATGCCGGCGTCCTGGGCGGCGCGGGGGCTCGCGAAGGAAACCGAGTTGCCGTGAAGAAGGAGCTGACCGGCGTCCAGTTGGTAGACGCCGGTCAGCACCTTGATGAGCGTGGACTTGCCCGCACCGTTCTCACCGACGAGCGCGTGAACCTCGCCGCGGCGCAGGCTCACCGACACGTCTTGAAGGGCCTTGACTCCGGGGAACGTCTTGCTGATCCCCTTGGCCTCCAGTACAGGAGTCTGCGAGTTGTCGGCGACCGTCATTGTGTGAGCGTCCACTCATTTCGCGTCTTGAGTTGGCTGGTGCGGTGGTGCAGATTGTCGTGCAGTTGGGGCAGATTAAAACGCCTGGTCCAGCTTCGCCTTGGCGTCGGCGGCGTTCAGGTAATCGCCGTCGGTGATGATGATCTTGGCCGGTGTTCCCTTGCCGCTCTCGAAGTCCGTGAGTGCCTGGAAGGCCAGCGGTCCGAAGCGCGGGTTGGACTGGATGACGGCCGTGTACTGGCCCGTGATGATCTTGGAAACGGCGTCCTTGATGCCGTCGATCGACACGATCTTGATGTCCTTGCCGGGAGTCTTGCCGGCTGCCTTGATCGCGTTGTATGCGCCAACGCCCATCTCATCGTTCTCGGCGTAGATGCCGGTGATCGACGAGTCGGCCTGCAGCAGTTGCGACGCGACCGTCTGGCCCGTGGCCCGGTCGAAGTTGCCGGTCTGCTGCTTGGAGATCGTGACGCCCGGGTACTTGGCCTTCATCTCCTCGACGAAGCCGCTGGTGCGGTCGGTTGTGACCCCGTTGCCCGACGAGCCGAGCAGGATGACGACGTTGCCCTTGCCTGCCAGGGCCTCGCCCATGGCGTCCGCGGCCCGCTTGCCCTGGCTCACGAAGTTGGAGCCAATGAACGTCAGATAGTCCTTGCAGGGGGTCTGAGAAACGAGCCGGTCGACGGTGACGACCGGGACCTTCGCCGCAGCAGCCGCGGCCCACGCCGGCTGGAGACCGTCACTGTTGAGCGGAGCAACGATAAGAAGCTTGGCGCCCTTCGTGATCAGGTCCTTGATGTCGGCGATCTGCTTCGCCGGGTCCTTGTTCGCGTTGGCATAGAGCAACGTTGCGCCCTGCTTGGTGGCCTCGTCCTTCATGGACTGGGTCTCCGCCGCCCGGAAGGACGCGTTGTCCGGCTCCGACTGGGAGAAGCCGACCTTCACGCCGTGGAAGTCCGTGATGGCCGGGTAGCCAAGCTTTGCGGCCGTGCAGAGGTCTCCGCTGGTCGACGGCGCCGTCGATGCGCTGCTGGTGTCGGCCGGCGAGGTCGCGGACGAAGCGGACGAAGCGGCCGTGGTCGTCGTGCCGGGTGCAGCTGCAGTGGTGGAGCTCTTTGAACTGCAGCCGACGGCGGCGAGGCTGATGCCGACGGTGAGAACGAGCGTCCGGCCGGTGCGGGTGCTGAAGCGTGCGGTCATGCAGGTCACTTCCCTTTTATCTTGCGCGGTTGTGAAGTGGCGTGTGCGGCGGCTGTTGGCCGTGTTCAGATGGCGACGCAGAAGCTCAATCAGTCACTGCTTCCGCGGCGACTTTGCTACTTGATCACATCGCGTGTCAAGTATCGGTCAGGTACTTGATTGATAACGATCAGGCATGCATAGTTCGCCCTATGCGAGTTAACGACCGTCGACAGCTGATCCTGGACGCCGTGCACCAGCGCGGCCTCCTGACGATGCGCGACGTCACCACCCTGGTCGGCACGTCCGAAGCGACGGCCCGCCGCGACCTCCGGCACCTCGCGGAGGAAGGGCTGATCAGGCGTACTCACGGTGGCGCCGCCCCTTCCCGCCTCGTGAGCCGGGAAGCGCCCTACCTCGAAAAGGCGCAGCAGGCCGCCGCCGAGAAACACTCGATCGCCGCCGCCGCGGCCGCCATGATCTCCGACGGGGACACGGTGGCCATCGGCCCCGGGACGACCACTTTTGCCCTGGCGCAGCGATTGACTGCGATCGACGACTTGACCGTCGTCACCAACTCGGTGCTCGTTTGCGCAGCGCTCGAGCGCGCGTCAAACGTGCACCTGCTCCTATCGGGCGGCCTCGTGCGGAACTCCACGCACGCCCTCGTCGGCCCGCTTGCGGAGCAGTCGCTCGCCGGACTGTTCGTGTCGACGCTCTATCTGTCCGGCAACGGCCTCAGTGCCGCGCGCGGGCTCTCGACCCCCGATGTCCTGGCCGCGGCCGTCGATCGCCGCCTCGTCATGTCCGCCGCCCGTGTCGTGGTCCTCGTCGACCACACGAAGGTCGGCATCGAGACCATGTCGCAGACCGTGGCGCCCGAGCACATTTCGTGTGTCATAACGGACGATCAGGCCGATCCGGTCGAGATCGACCGCCTTCGCCAGGCCGGGATCGAAGTCGTTGTGACCACACCCAAGCTCAATGGCGACCTCGACGGGTCACCGTCGTACGGCGAGATCCATCGCGCCCTGGCACTGCCGCGCACGGAGTCCAAGAAGCGCTGACCGTCAGCGCACGAGGACCCGGGTCATCCGCCGGACGGCGAACCACCAGCACAGCGCCGTCATCGCGACCAGGTAGGCGACGGCGACGACCGTGTCGCCCCCGATGGCTCCCAGCGCCGGCTCGCGGATCAGGTTGATCGAATGGAAGAGCGGCAAGCACTCCACGAGGAGCTGCACGCCGCGCGGGTACACCGACAACGGGTAGAAAGTCGTTGCAAACAAGAACATCGGGAGCATGACGAGCTGTACGTACTGGAAGTCGTCCCAGTCACGGACGTACGACGCGGCGATCAAGCCGGCGGCGGCGAACGCCAAGGCGACGAGGGCCGACGCCGGCACGATCAGCAGCGACATGACCGAATGAACAAGACCGAAGGCCGCCATCGCCGCCAGGAAGCCCGTGCCGGCGAGGACACCCCGGGCGGTCGCCCACCACAGTTCTGCCCGCACGATCTCGGCGATCGACATCGGGGTGGCGATGACGACGTCGTACAACTTGGCTTGTTTGATCCTGTCGAATGCGCCGAAGATGGTCTCGGCCGTGGCGGCGTTCATCACGGCCATTGCCAGCAGGCCGGGCGCGACGTAGGCCGCGTACGACACGTGACTGAGCCCCGGCGCGTGACCCACGAGCTTGCCCAGGCCGACACCCATGGTGAGCAGATACATGAGCGGCTCGAGCACGGCGGCGACGAGCTCGGTCCAGCTGCGGCGGTAGACGTACACCTGGCGGGTCAGGAGTGGCCAGGTGCCGACACGCGGCCTGGATGCGACCTCGCGGATGGCCTCGGTGACGGTCATTCGTGCAACTTCCGTCGGTAGGTGACGCGCGCGAACAGGACACCCGCGATCACCATGGCGATCAGGAAGCCGCCGTGGATCGCGCCGGCGGCAAAGGTGAGCCGGCCGAGGTTGATGTCGCGGCAGAGCTCCACTCCATGCCAGAGCGGCGACGCGTACGCCACCTTCTGCAGCCACGCCGGCACTGTCGACAACGGGAAGAACGTGCCTGACAACAAATAGAGAGGTTGTACGACGAAACGGAAGACGGTCTGCATCGTCGAGAACCGTTTGGTGGCGATCCCCCAAGCGGCCATCGGGGCAGCGAACGCCAAGCCGGTCAGCGCCGCCGCGGGGACGGTGAGGACGGCCCACCAGGTGGGCGCAGCACCCAAGAGGGCCTGCACGAGCAGGAAACCTGCACTCAGGAGGCTGAGTCGGAACGTGACGAACAGCAACGAGCCGAGCAAGATGTCGGTCGGGCTCATGGGCGTCGCGGACGCCGCGCGGTAACCGCCCCCCGGTGCGGCCGCCCGGAATGCTCCGAAGCCGCCGGAGCCGAAGCCCATCTGCATCGCCGACGCGGCCATGAGCCCGGGGGCGAGCCACGTGAGGTACGACACGCCGCCCAAGGGGCCGGTCGCGCTGCTGTCGATGAGCTTGCCGATGATGCCGATCCCCGTGAGGAACAGCAACGGGTTGACCAACCCGATGACGATGCTGCCGCGCCACGTGCGCCGGTATTTGAGCCACTCCGCGGCGAACTCGCGCAGCGGCGGGGCCAGCGAGAGCTCGGTCATTCGACGAGGCTCCGGCCGGTCAGCGTCAGGAACACATCCTCCAGACTGGCGCGGCGGACGAGTGCGGTCAGCGGCTCGAGGCCTGCCGCGTTCACGACGGCGAGCGCGTCGTCACCGTCGTCGGCGTACACGAGCAACCGGTCAGGCAACACGTCGACGCGCTGACACACGGGACCCGGCGCCAAGGCGAGCACGACATCTGTCGCCTTCTCGCGGTCGGCGTCGGCGAACCGCAGCTCGAGCACCTCACGTGTCACGTGCGCATCGATGAGCGAGCGCGGCGAGCCTTCCGCGACGATGCGGCCGCCGTCCATGATGACGAGCCGGTCGCACAACTGCTCCGCCTCGTCCATGTAGTGCGTGGTGAGAATCAGAGTGACGCCTTGGCTTTTGAGCTGGAAGAGCCGTTCCCACAGCACGTGCCGCGCCTGCGGGTCGAGGCCCGTCGTCGGTTCGTCGAGCAGGAGCAGCTCGGGGTCGTTGATGAGCGAACGCGCGATCGTGAGCCGGCGGCGCATGCCACCCGACAGCGTCTCGACGCGCTGGTCGGCCTTGTCTTCGAGGCGCGCGAAGTCGAGGAGCTTGTCGCTCCGCTCGCGGACCGTCGCCCGGGACAGCCCGAAGTAGCGACCGTACACCAGCAAGTTCTCACGCACGGTCAGAGCGGCATCGAGGGAGTCATCCTGCGGCACGACGCCGATACGTGCACGGATGGCGCTGCCGTCTGTCGCCGCATCCATGCCGAGCATTCGCAACGTGCCGCTCGTCGGCGGCGACACGCACGCGATCATCCGCATCGTCGACGACTTACCGGCACCGTTCGGGCCGAGGAAGCCGAAGGCTTCGCCCCGTTCGAGCCGGAAGTCGATCCCGTCGACGGCGACGAGCGCTGCCGCGCCACCACGAGCGGGGTGCACCTTCGTCAGCTTCCGCGCCTCGACGAGAGGCCCGGTCGATGGGCGCTCCCCCGCGACGCCCAACGTGGCCGCCTGTGATGCTGTGTCCCCCTGCATAGACAACCTTCAGTCGCTGGCCGGTGTGAGTCGAAGCCACGCCGCCGTGTCGGCGGGCAGGCGGCCATCTTCGGTCAGCGGCGAGCTCGTGAGCAACAGGGTTTCGTGTGCAGGCAGCACTGCCGGCTCGGCACCGAGATTGAGAACGAAGCCGAACTGCGGGCCGCGCGTGAACGACAGGCAGTCGTCGCCGCAGTCGATCCAGTCGAGGTCGTCGGTGAGCAATCCGGGCTGCGCCTTACGCA
>JAVEEB010000492.1 GCA_030840665.1 Frankiaceae bacterium
TGGGAGACGCTGCCGAAGGCTTGGTCGGTCGAAGGCATCGATCCGTCGATCAAGCTGCGCGAACCCATCCCCGGCGTCCTGCTCGAGGTCGACGGTGGCTGGGTGCTCCTCGACACCGGGTTCAACCCGGCGCTGATCCGCGATCCCGTGCTGCACCTGCGTTTCCACGGCCGCAATCACGACATCGCGGCGGAGCTGCCGCCCGGCGACGGCGACCCGCTGCTCGAGGCGCTCGCCAAGCACGGGCTCGACGTACCGGATATCACCGTCGTTGCCCTGTCCCACTTGCACAACGATCACTCCGGCGGTGTGCGGCACTGGGCCGGGCGCGACGCGCAGGTGCACGTGCAACGGGTCGAGCTGGACTACGGCCTCGGCCCGCACCCCGAGCCGGAGCGCCACGGCATGTTCCGCATCGACTACGACGACGTGCGCATCCCGTGGGTGCTCGCCGATGGCGACACCGAGATCGCGCCCGGCGTGCGGGCCGTGTCCACGCCGGGGCACACGCCGGGGCACCAGAGTTTCGTGGTGTCGCTCGCCGGTGGCGGCGGTTACGTGTTCGCGTTCGACGCCGCGGACCTGCAGGAGAACATCGACGACGAGCTGCCCGTCGGCGGGCGCATCAACGCGACTCCGGAGCAGACCGTGGAACAGATCCGCAAACTGAAGGCGATCGCGGCCCGCGAGGGCTTGCGTCTCGTACCCGGTCACGACCCCGTCGTCTGGCCGGCCCTCACGACGGAGCTGCTCGGCTAGCCGGGCCGCACGCAGGCTGTCAGTCGTTCGCGGTTTCGACGAGGCCGTGGAACTCGTCGTCGATGTGATGGCCCATGTCGACGACGGCCTCTTTGACCACGCGGTACGCGACGCCCGACGAGTAGCCCTTGCGCGCGAGCATGCCGACGAGGCGACGGGTGCGCGCCTCAGGGGTCAGCCCGCGCATGCCCGGCAGCTTGCGGTCGACGAGCGACCGGGCTGTCGCGGCCTCCTCGTCGTCGTCGATCGCGTCCACCGCCTCGCGGCTGGTCTCGGCGTCGACACCCTTCTTCCGCAACTCGTCGGCAATCGCACGCCGCGCAAGGCCGCGCCCGTTGTGCCGGCTCTGCACGAGCATGCTCGCGAACGCAGCGTCGTCGATCAGGCCGACATCGGTGAACCGGGCGAGCACGTTCTCGGCGACGTCAGGGGGCACGGCGCGGCTCGCCATGAGCTCGGCGAGCTGGGCGCGCGACTTCGGGGCCATTGCGAGGGCGCGCAAGCAGATGTTGCGAGCAACCGCGTCGGGATCAGCGGGCGGATCGGCGGGGGTGTCGGCCGGTGCCTCCGCCCGCTGAGCCCAGCGGCGTCGGGAAGTCATTTGGTCGAGCCTCAGAAGTCGACCGGAGCCGGCACGATGTCGTCCTTGGTGAGGACAGCTCCCACGCCGAGCTTCTCGAGGATCTTCTTCTCGACCTCGTTGGCCAGGTCGGGGTTGTCGCGCATGAACATGCGCGCGTTCTCCTTGCCCTGACCGAGCTGGTCGCCCTCGTACGTGTACCAGGCGCCCGACTTGCGGACGATGCCGTGCTCGACGCCCATGTCGATGATCGAGCCCTCGCGGCTGATGCCCTGGCCGTAGATGATGTCGAACTCCGCCTGCTTGAACGGCGGCGCCATCTTGTTCTTCACGACCTTGACGCGGGTGCGGTTGCCGATCGCGTCGGTGCCGTCCTTGAGGGTCTCGATGCGGCGGACGTCGAGGCGGATCGACGCGTAGAACTTCAGCGCCTTGCCACCGGTCGTCGTCTCTGGCGAGCCGAACATGACGCCGATCTTCTCGCGCAACTGGTTGATGAAGATGGCCGTCGTACCAGAATTGTTCAGTGCACCTGCCAACTTGCGCAGGGCCTGAGACATGAGGCGGGCTTGAAGACCCACGTGGGAATCACCCATCTCACCCTCGATCTCGGCGCGCGGCACGAGAGCCGCGACGGAGTCGATGACGATGATGTCGATCGCGCCGGAGCGGATGAGCATGTCGGCGATCTCGAGCGCCTGCTCACCGGTGTCGGGCTGCGAGACCAGCAGGGCGTCGGTGTCGACGCCGAGGGCCTTCGCGTAGTCCGGGTCGAGCGCGTGCTCCGCGTCGATGAACGCCGCGATGCCGCCGGCCCGTTGGGCGTTGGCGACCGCGTGGAGGGCCACGGTGGTCTTGCCCGAGGACTCCGGGCCGTAGATCTCGACGACGCGCCCACGCGGGAGGCCGCCGATGCCCAGCGCCACGTCGAGCGCGATGGACCCGGTGGGGATGACGGCGATCGGCACGCGCGCCTCGTCACCGAGGCGCATCACCGAACCCTTGCCGAATTGCTTGTCGATCTGCGCAAGCGCCATGTCGAGAGACTTCGCGCGATCCAGTGCTGCCATCGTTCACCCCAGTCGGGTCGTGGTCTGTGTCGAAGCCGACGTTAGGCGGCTGCACTGACAAATTTGGCCCGGAGATTCTGTCCTGTGGACACCGGTATTTGTCCACAGTAACCGAACATGCGTTCGAACGGGCCCGACACGCCGATGGGTTTTTGCGCCTACCGCAGGGCCGCGGGGACCTCGACGGTCCCGGACCGGACGACCGCCCGCCAGATGGCCTTCATGTCGTACCCGGCGCCCATCGCCTCCATGACCGTGCGGCCACCGAGCTCCTGCAGGACGTGGTCGCGCGCGTACGACTCGGCGTACGCGGGCCCGAGGACCGTCCGCATCCGCTCCCAGAAGTCCGTCGCCAACATGCCCCCAGTATCCCTGACGCCACCGGCGCCAGGCGCACCCCGTCGCCGTCGAATGACCCGTACGACTTGTCGTCGGCAGCGGGCACACTGGTGCGATGACGACGGCAGACGAGGCGCTCGCGCGGTTCAGCGAGCCGACGCGCGCCTGGTTCGCGTCCTCGTTCGCGGAGCCGACGCCGGCCCAGGCACAGGCGTGGTCCGCGATCAGCGCCGGCAAGCACAGCCTCGTCGTCGCCCCGACCGGCTCCGGCAAGACCCTGGCCGCCTTCCTCTGGGCCCTCGACCGCCTCGCCGCCGAGCCGCCGCCGGACGACCCCAAGCAACGCTGCCGCGTCCTCTACGTCTCCCCCCTCAAAGCCCTGGCCGTCGACGTCGAGCGCAACCTGCGGGCCCCTCTCAACGGCATCCGGCAGGCGGCGCAGCGTCTCGGCCAGCCCGTCCCCGACATCAGCGTGGACGTGCGCTCCGGCGACACCCCCGCCGACGAGCGCCGCCGCTTC
>JAVEEB010000018.1 GCA_030840665.1 Frankiaceae bacterium
ACGTCGCCCGTGAAGTCCGGCACGGACATGCAGCCCTCGCGCCCCGGTACGAAGTCGGACGCCGACACGAGCCGCGGATTGACGAGCACCACGAGGCCGGCGCAGGAGACAGCCTTCTTGTGGCCCGTCACGTCGAGCACGAAGACCCGCGACGGCACCCCGACCTGCGTGGCCGCGAGACCCACGCACCCGGGGGACGCGCGCATCGTCTCGACCAGGTCGTCGGCGAGCGCGATGACCAGGGGGTCCAGCGGGTCGACCTCGTTCGCCGGCCGCGTGAGAACGGGGTCGGGCGTCGCGACGACAGGGAGCGCAGAACCCATGGGTTAGAGGACGTCAACCTCTGCGGGACGCAGCGATGCGTCGACGCCGAGCGCAGCGGCCGCCGAGGACAGCGCGGCGGACAGCGCGTCCGCATCGGACGCCGACCGCAGGTCGACCTCCGCTACGAGCAGGTACATGGCGCCCACGAGCCGGGTGGTCAGGTCGGTGACGTTCCCGCCGTGTGCGGCGACGACCGACATGATCTGCGCGACGATCCGCGGCCTGTCAGCTCCTTGTACGACGAGCGTGTGCCGTACACCACCGTCCGGACCGTCCGGGCCGTCGACGCCCGGCGCCACCGCGCGCACGTCGACGAGCAACTCGAGTGACGCGGCGACGGGCGCAACAGCCGCACGCACGGCCTCGGCGTCCGCGGACGTCGAGATGATGAGCGTCATGGCGAAATGACCGCGCAGGATCGTCATCGACGAGTCCTCGATGTTGCTGCCGAGATCGGCGAGCGCTGACGTCAGTCCGGCGATGATGCCGACCCGGTCCGCGCCCATGACGGTCAGGGCGATCTCGCCGGTGTCAGCCATTCACCCCTCCGAAGGTCTCGGTCTGCTCGTTCGCGCGTTCCCACTCGCGGCGCGGATTCGCGAAGGCGCCGAGCGAGACGATCTCGCGGCGGAAGAACAGGCCGAGCGTCCAGTCAGCCATGACACGGACCTTGCGGTTGAACGTCGGGACACGCGAGAGGTGGTACGTCCGGTGCATGAACCAGGCCGGGAATCCGCGGATCTTCCACCAGCGCCCGACCTTCACCTCGGCGACGCCCTTGTGCAGACCGAGCGAGGCAACAGACCCGGCGTACGCGTGCTTGTAGGTCTTCAAGGACCCGCCGCGCAACGACGAAACAATGTTGTCAGCAAGGACTTTCGTCTGCCGGACCGCGTGCTGCGCACTCGGGGCACACGTCGCGTCGGGGTCGTCCTTCGACAGATCCGGGACGGCGGCGCAGTCACCCGCGCTCCACGCGTTGTCCATGTCCTCGACGGCCAGGGTGGCGTGCGCGCGGACGCGACCGCGGGCGTCGAGCGGCAGGTCCGTGTGCGCGAGCAGCGGGGAGGGCTTCACACCCGCAGTCCACACAACGGTTTCCGTGTCGAACTCGAACCCGTCCGAGAGCTTCACGTGGCCGTCCAGCAGCGACTCGACGCGGGTCGCGAGCCGCAGGTCGATGCCCCGCTCCTTGAGCCGGTCGACCGTGTAACCGGCCATCTGCTGCGACACCTCGGGCAGGATGCGCGGGCTCGCCTCGACGAGCACCCACCGCAGGTCCGAGGGTTCGATGCCGTCGTAGTAGCGGCACGCGTCGCGCGTCATGTCCTCGAGCTCACCGAGCGCCTCGATGCCCGCGTAGCCGCCGCCGATGACGACGAACGTCAAGGCCCGCTTACGAAGCTCCGCGTTCTCGGTCGAGGCGGCGAGGTCCATCTTGCCGAGCACGTGGTTGCGCAGAAAGATCGCCTCCGCGACCGTCTTGAACCCGATGCCGAGCTCGACGAGCCCCGGGATCGGCAGCGTGCGCACGATCGAGCCGGGCGCCATGACGATCGCGTCGTACTTGAGGTCGTACCGCTCCCCCGGCGTCGGCCGGATCGTCGCGGTGCGCGACGCGTGATCGACCTTGGTGACGCGCCCGGTGATCACCTGGCACTTCGACAGCACGCGGCGCAGCGGCACGACCATGTGGCGCGGCTCGAGATTGCCGGCGGCGGCCTCAGGAAGGAAGGGCTGGTACGTCATGTACGCGTTGGGGTCGATGACCGTGATATTCGCCTCGCCCTTGCGTAGCTTCTTCTGCAGGCGAAGGGCGGTGTACATGCCGACGTAGCCACCACCGACGATGAGGATGTGCGGGGGCTGTTGCTGTGTGGCCATGCCCAAAGCCTACCGACGGACGGAGCTGCCCATGGTCTGGGTGTTGTTCGACTACGGACAGGTGATCAGCCATGCACAACCGGCTGACGCGATGGCGGGGATGGCTCGCGCCGCGGCCGCCGATCCCGAGGCGTTCGAGGCGGCGTACTGGCAGCACCGTGACGCGTACGACGGGGCCGAGCACACGCAGCATTCGTACTGGTCCGCGGTCGCCGACAGCCGCGGCACCCCCGTCGACGAGGCGCTGGCCGCCGCGCTCGATGCACTGGACGTCGACAGCTGGCTGCATCCCTCCGACGAGACGCTCGCCGTGATCCGTGACCTCCAGGTGGCCGGGGCGTCGCTCGCGTTGCTGTCCAACGCACCCGAACTGCACGCACAGCGGATCGCGGCGCAGGAATGGATGCGCCCGTTCGGGAAGCACCTGTACTTCAGCGCCCACCTGCGGGTGATCAAGCCGTCGCCGGACATCTACGCGCGGGTGCTGGAGCTCCTGGGCGCGCAGCCGAGTGACGTCATCTTCGTCGACGACAAGGCCGTCAACATCGCAGCCGCGGCCGCGTTGGGAATCCGCACGATCCATTTCACGAACCCCGCCCAACTCCGACGGGAGCTCGTGGCCGCCGGCGCACTGTGACGAGGGGCCTCACTGCTCGGAAAGCGTCAGCGCCCGGGCAAAAACCGAGTCCAGCATGGGTTCTGTGAGCCTTCGGGTGAACGTGTTCTGCTGCGAGGGGTGATAGCAGCCGAGCAGCGTGGCGCCACCAGACAGTCGCACCTCCGCCCCGTGGCCGAACGGCACGCGAGACAACCGTTCGCCGTACGACGCCTGTGTCAATGCCGACGCCAGCGCCTGCCACGCGAAACCGCCGAGGGCCACCACGACGCGCACCGTCGGTCGGAGCAGCTCGAGTTCCCGCACGAGCCACGGCAGGCAGGTGTCGCGTTCGGCGGTCGTCGGCTTGTTCGCAGGCGGCGCGCAGCGGACCGCGGCGACCATGCGCGTGCGGAGCAGCTGCTGCCCGTCGTCCGCGCTCACCGAGGTCGGTTGGCTCGCCAGGCCCGCGCGCCACAACGCCGCGAAGAGCCAGTCGCCACTGCGGTCCCCGGTGAAGATGCGACCCGTGCGGTTGCCGCCGTGCGCGGCCGGGGCCAGGCCCACGATGGCAATCGCCGCGTCGGCGGGCCCCCAGCCGGCGATCGGCCGCCCCCAGTAGTCCTCGCGCGCGAACGAGGCCCGCTTCTCGGTCGCCACCAGTTCCCGCCAGGCGACGAGCCGGGGGCAGGCACGGCACGCGATCACGCCGGCGTCCAGGAGATCAAGAGTCCCGGCGGCCGCGGCCTGCGCGCGCACCTCCTGAGCGTCGGCGGCTGGCTCCATGTCTGCATCCTCGCTCACGCCGGCTACCCGGTCAGGCATTCATCGAACGCTCAGATTCGCTGGCTAGGGTGACCCCACCATCGAAGGGATGACATGACTGACCTGACCCGCCGCCGCGTACTGACAGGCGCCGGCACCGCCATCAGCCTCGCCGCGATCGCCGGCTGCACGAGCAACTCGAACTCCGGCGCCTCCCACGTGGTGACCTCGCCGGGCACCGGGGTGCCGTCGACGAACTCGGCCGGCCCGACTCCGACGGCCGCCGGCACGAGCACCAGTGCGAGCGCGGGGGCTTCCCTGGAGTTGCAGGCCGGACCGCTCAGCGAAGTCCCCGTCGGCGGAGCGAAGCTCGTGACCGTCGATGGCCACGACCTGATCCTCACTCAGGCAGCCGCCGGTCAACCGTCCGTTTTCATGAACCGCTGCACGCACTTGGGGTGCAAGATCGGCATCGAAGGGTCGGCCCTCGTGTGCCCCTGTCACGCGTCGAAATTCGACCTCGCCGGCAAGGTCTTGCAAGGGCCCGCGACCGCGCCCCTCACCGAGGGGTCGTTGCGTGTCGACAACGGCCAGATCATCGTGGAGAAGGTCTGAGTCAGGTCGCCTGTCGTACCGTGGCTCCGTGACCTCCCCCGACCCCACCCG
>JAVEEB010000029.1 GCA_030840665.1 Frankiaceae bacterium
GGGCGACGACTTCGACGGGGTGTTGCCGCCGACCGGCCCCGGCACTTCGGGTTACCTCGCCCCATACGTGGAACGCATCAGGCTCCTCGACATGCGCCGGGACGATGAGCTGGCGACCCGCGCGCGCAAGCTGGCGACGAAGCACTTGCGGCGGCGGCCCGCCAGCAACCCGATCCGGCGGATGGGCGTCGCGCTGGCCGATGTGCCGGGGTTGACCGGCGGCGACATCGAGACCTTTCACCGCTACATGTTCGGCACCTGCCGGCAATGCGGGTCCGCGGCCGAACTCGCGGCGGACCACGCCGAATGGCTGGAGACACACGTCGGTGGCGGGATGGCCGCCGCCGCTCCGCTGCTCCGCGAGGTGGCCCAGGGTGCCAAATCGCTGCAGTTCACCCTCGCCCGGGCCATGCATGGGCGCACGGTCGACATCACCGACACGATCGAGCGGATGGCTGTCGCGTACGACGAAGCCATGGCCATCCTCGACGCCACACTCGGGCGCTGACGATGGACGCGCCCGACCTGCTCGCCGGGGCCGAGTGGGAGTGCGCGTCGACTCCGCCTGGCACGGCGCTCTCGCCGGCGGAGTTGCCTCCTGACCTCCCGTGGCTGCCCGCGCGCATCCCCGGCACCGCCGCTGCGGCGCTGCTCGCCGCCGGCCGCTGGAGCCCCGGGGACGACGTCGATTTCGACGCCGCTGACTGGTGGTTCCGCTGCCGCATCCCGGCCGCGGAGACGGCAACGTCCCAATGGCTGTTGCGCGTCGGCGGCATCGCCACTCTGGCCGACGTGTGGGTGGGCGACGACCACGTCCTCGAGAGCCGCAGCATGTTCGTCGCGTCCGAGGTCGCGATCGCCGCACCGGGCACGGCAACACAAATCGTCATCCGCTGCCGGTCGTTGCGCGTCGCCCTCGAGGCGCGCGCGCCGCGGCCGCGATGGAAGACGCGGCTCGTGGACACGCAATCGATGCGCTGGTTCCGCACGTCCCTGGTCGGGCGGATGCCGGGCTGGGCCGAGCTGGCCGCTGCCGTTGGGCCGTGGCGTGCCCTCTCCCTGGTGCCGGCACCTCCGGTGGCCCTCGACGATGTCCGGCTGTCGGTCACCTGCGACGGCGCCGGGGGAACCGTGCGCGTCCGCGCCCGTGTGCGGTCCGCGAGCCGACCCACGTCCGCTGTCCTCGTCGTGGGATCGGTCCGCGCGGCCCTCGACGTCGTCACGAAAGTCGAGAGAGCGTACGACGACAGCGTGTACGTCGAGGGCGCAGTCACCCTGGCGACGGTCGACCGCTGGTGGCCGCGTGGCTACGGGCCACAGCCCTTGTACGACGTGTCACTCGACATCGACGGCGAGGTGTTCAGCCTGCGGCGCGTCGGTTTCCGCGACCTCACCGTCGACCGCACGGACGGCGCCTTCACGATTTCCGTCAACGGGGTAACGATTTTTTGCCGCGGCGCCTGCTGGGTGCCCGTCGACGCCGTCGGGTTGGCGCCAGGAGCAGACGCACAACGCAACGCCCTCGCGCAGGTCGCCGCCGCCGGCATGAACATGGTCCGCGTGACCGGCACGATGGTGTACGAAGACGAGACGTTCTGGGACTCCTGCGACGAGCTCGGCCTCCTCGTGTGGCAGGACGTGATGTGCGCCGACATGGACTACCCAGACGCCCCCGAGTTCGTCGAGCTGGTCACCACCGAGCTGGCGCAGGTCTTCGGCCGCCTGCAGGGCCGTCCCTCCTTGGCCGTCGTGAGTGGCGGCAGCGAAACCGAACAGCAGGCGACGATGCTCGGCCTGCCTCCCGACCGGCGGACGAGCGCCCTCGCCACCGAGTCGGTGCCGGCCCTCCTCGCCGACTGGCTGCCCGGCACTGCATACGTCACGTCCAGCCCCACCGGTGGGCCCCTCGCCATCCGCAACGATGCCGGCGTCGCCCACTACTTCGGCGTTGGCGGCTACCGGCGGCCGTTGTCCGACGTGCGGGCGGCCGGCGTGCGTTTCGCCGCGGAGTGCCTGGCGTTCGCCACCCCGCCGGAACGGGAGAGCGTCGACGCGGACTGCGGCGGAGCCGCCGGGATGAACGAGGCCCGTTGGAAGGCCGGCGTGCCCCATGACAACGGCTCCTCCTGGGACTTCGAGGACGTCCGCGACCACTACGTGCGGGAGTTGTTCGCGGTGGAGCCCGCCGACGTGCGCCTCACGGATCCGGAGCGCGCGCTCGACCTCGGGCGGGCGGCAGTCGCCGAGGTGGCGGCCACCGTGTTCGCCGAGTGGCGACGCGCGGCCTCGCCCTGCGCGGGCGGCCTCGTTCTCGCCATGCGCGACCTGCGTGCCGGGGCCGGCGTGGGCCTGGTCGACGCACGCGGCGTCCCCAAGGCGCCGTTCTACGCCCTCGCGCGGGTCAACGCCCCGGTCGCCCTGTTCGCGGTGGACGAAGCACTCAACGGCTTGCGGCTGCACATCGCCAACGACGGTCCGGACCCGCTGCTCGGGACCCTGCGCGTCACGCTGTACGCACCCGGCGGCGCCCGTACCAACCACGCTGACCGGGTCGTCGCGGTTCCCGCTCGAGGTGTCGCCGAGTTCGACGCGGAGGACATTCTCGGGGGATTCCGCGACCTCACCTGGGCCTACCGGTTCGGGCCGGCAGCCACCGACGTCGTGCATGCCGAGTTCGTGACCGGCGACGGACAGGTCGTCGTACACGTGGCGCATTTTGTCCTTGGCCCTACTCGCCCGGTGACCGACATCGGCCTCTCCGCGACGCTGGAACGCGCCGGTGCGGCCTGGGATCTCGTGGTGACCACCGAGCTGGCGGCGCAGTACGTCTCCATCGACGCGCCGGGGTTCGCGCTGTCGGACTCGTGGTTTCACCTGGTGCCCGGCGGCAGCCACCGGGTCCGGTTGTCGGCTCGCGACGCCTGTCAGGTCGCCCCGCCACAGGGGTACGTGCGGGCCCTGAACGGCGCGGCCGCGGCCCCGATCGGCTAGCGAACTACGCTGCGGGCGTGCGCAGTCGTCGAGTTGCCAGGGCCGCAATCGTGGCGTGTGCCGTCCTCAGCGTGTCGGGTTGCTCGTGGAGTTCGTCACTGAAGGCCCGCGAGGCCGTCGCGCATTTCACCCCCGAGACGACCGCGGCCCAACGCGCCGCAGCTCGCGCGGCCTGCCTCGACCTGCCACGCGCCCGACCGGAGCCGATCGCGACGGACGCCGTGTCGATCCGCGCCCACACGGACATCCGGTTCCGCGTCGACGACGCGAATGACCATGACATTGCGCAGCTCTATGCCTGCCTGCAGAAGCAGCCGGGCTTCGTGACCGCGGAGACGATCCCGCTCAGCGACAGCAACAACGGCTGAGCCGTCACAGCAACAGTCCTGCGTGCAACGACCCAGACCGCAAGAAGCCCCGAGCGCCAGTTGACGATCCCCCGCGGGCCGGCGCGGGGGATCATCAACTGGCGTGCGGGGCGGCTAGCGCACGAGCGATGCTCGGGGGGTCAGCGCGCCTGCGCGGGGATTGCCGTTCCCGCACGCGTTCCAATGGGGGCGAGCATCGGCATCGCGGCTTCCAGGCCGAGCGCTTCCACCTCGAGGCGGAGGGCGTCCGACATGCGCGAGTAGCTGATTGCCGCTCCGCTGTTCGCGGCCCATGCGCTCGCAGCGACGAGGACGGCGAGCGCGTCGTCGGTGACGAAGTTCACGGCGCCGGCGTCGACGATGATGTCGCGGCACTGGTCCGGCCGTGTCCGCAGCAGCGAGGAACGCAGCTGCGACAGGCTCTGCTCGTCGAGGTCGCCGGCGATGCGGACGAACATGCCGTCCGCGGTGTAGGTCGCGTCGGCTGAGCTGCGAGCAAGGACTGCCATTGTGGACATTTCCGTACCTCCGTTGTTGCGGCGACAAGAAGAATGTCGGCGCCGGCCCCAGCCGCTCGCACAGCCGCTCGGCGTCACTTTGAGTGCGCCGCCCGGCCCCGTCGTTCGCTTGATCGTTTGAGCCGCCGAGCGGCACCGTTCGCCGCCGTGCGCGCTGCGCCTGTGCTCCGGACGGCCTAGTGGCCCCGCTGAGCACGCCTGGGAGGGAGGCTGACAGACTGCCGCGGATCGTTCATCGGAGTAAGAGGAGGGCGGCCGTGAGTCGTTCGGTGCTGGTGACGGGTGGTAGTCGGGGCATCGGTCTCGCGATCGCTCGCGCCTTTGCGGCGCAGGGCGACCGGGTGGCCATCACGTACCGCGGCAGCACGCCTCCGGAGGGCCTGTTCGGGGTCCAGTGCGATGTGACGAGCGCCGCGGACGTCGACGCCGCCTTCACCGCGGTCGAGGCCGCACACGGGCCGGTCGAGATCCTCATCGCCAACGCGGGCATCACCAAGGACACGCTGCTGCTGCGCATGGACGAGGACACGTTCGCCTCCGTCATCGACACGAACTTGACGGGCTCCTACCGGGTCGCGAAGCGCGCGGCGGCCGGGATGCTCAAGGCGCGCCGCGGTCGCCTCATCTTCATCTCGTCCGTCGTCGGCCTGTACGGGTCGGCCGGCCAGGCGAACTACGCCGCGTCCAAGGCCGGTCTCGTCGGGTTCGCCCGCTCGCTGGCCCGGGAGCTCGGCTCCCGCGGCATCACCTCGAACGTGGTGGCACCCGGCTTCGTCGACACCGACATGACGGCGGTGCTCACCGACGAACGCAAGGCTGAAATCCTCAAGCAGGTCCCGCTGCGCAGGTACGCGACCGTCGAAGAGCTCGCGGGCGTCGTCACGTTCCTCGCCAGCGACGCGGCCGCGTACATCACCGGGGCGGTGCTGCCGGTCGACGGCGGCCTCGGCATGGGTCACTAGCGCCACGTGGCGCGTCAACAGGAGGACTGATGAGTTCCAACGGCGGGATCCTCGCGGGCAAGCGAGTCCTCGTGACCGGCGTCTTCACCGAGTCGTCGATCGCGTTCGCGACCGCGCGCATCGCCCAGGAGCAGGGCGCGCAGGTGATCCTGACCGGCTTCGGTCGCAGCCTGAAGATCACGCAACTGATCGCGAAGCGCCTCCCCGAACCGCCGCCGGTGCTCGAGTTCGACGTGACGGACGAGGAGCAGGTCGCCTCCCTCGCCGGCCGAATCCGGGAGACGGGCATCGACGGCCTCGACGGGGTGCTGCACGCGGTCGGATTCGCCCCGCAGAGCACCTTCGGCGACGGGTTCCTCACCGCGCCCTGGGAGGACGTGTCGACCGCGCTGCACGTGTCGACCTACTCGCTGCAGTCACTGACGCGCGCGACGCTCGACCTCCTGGCCCCGGGGTCGTGCATCCTCGGCCTCGACTTCGACGCGAGCGTCGCCTGGCCCATCTACGGGTGGATGGGCGTCGCCAAGGCGGGCCTCGCGGCGACCACGCGCTACCTCGCGCAGCAGCTGGGCGAGCGGGGGATCCGAGTGAACCTCGTCTCGGCGGGTCCGCTGCAGACCACCGCCGCCACCCACATCCCCGGCTTCGCCGAGCTGTCCGGCGTCTGGGCGGACCGCGCGCCCCTGGGCTGGGACACGCTCGGCACGGATGTCGTCGGTCGCAGCTGTGTCGCGTTGCTCAGCGACTTCTTCCCGGCGACAACGGGAGAGATCGTGCACGTCGATGGTGGCGTGCACGCGGTGGGGGCCGGCCGGGTGGCCGCCCCGTCACCCGACGCGGATGGCGTATAGCGACAGGCGCACGGCGATGTCGGGCTTCGTCGGCGCGATGTTGACCACGGAGGCCGCCGGCACCCGCACGATGACCGTGTCGCGGTAGTCGCGGGCGGCGTCCGGGAGCGTGAACGAATAGTCATTGCGGTAGCGCGTCACGTCCGCCTGCCCGATCTGCACCGTGTCCCCGCCGTACCGCGCCACCCACACCGTGACCGGCACATGCGCGACGCCGCGGGTATCGACCTGCAGGCGCAACGTCATGGTCGTCGCGGCCGTGAGGTCCATCGCCTGGCGCAGCTCGAGGTCGGCATAGCCGCTGGCACGCGCGGACGAGCTGTGCACCGTCCAGCGGACGGCGCCGTCGCCCGGGCCGGGGGAGTCGGTGCGCGGCGAGGAGGTCGCCATGCGGCCGTACGCAACCGCGCCGACCCGCTGGTCGAGCCCGCCATCGAACGTGGCCACGTAGCTGGTCGTCGGAAGCGCGTCGCCGTCCAGGGGCAGCGCGGCGGCCGGCGTGCGGGACGGCCCATAGGTCGTCGTGTACGAGTCGTTGAAGTTCATGGTGTTGTACGCCATCAACCAGCTGCCGACCAAGTGCGGCACCACGCCCATGCCGATGTACTTGGCGCGCGGGCTGAGGATGTTGGCCCGGTGCAGGGGTGAGTGCATGTAGAGGTCGAAGAGCTGGTCCGGGTCCGCCGCGTTGCCGAAGCCGACGTTTTCTGCCGCCCAGGTCCAGCTGCGCCCGCCGGCCGCCGCGAGATCGCTGGCGAACGCCGGGTTGTGCGACATCCGGTCGCTGCCGGCCTGCTGCCAGGCCCAGCGCCGCGCCACGTCGGTGGCGCCCGCGGTCACGACGACGGGGCGGAGCCCGTTGTCGGCACGCGCCTGGTTGACGAGCTGCACCAAGCGCGCCTCGTACGCGTTGAGCCGGACTCCTGCGACGTAGCTGGTCGCCGACGCCGGAGCGGCGACCTGAGCGAAGGCCAGGAGGGTGACGAGCGCGAGCAGCACCCGCCCGGTCCTGGCGGCGAGTCCTGCGAGACGGAGCGACGTCGATGACATGCCTTGAAAATCGACGTCCCCGGAAAAAGCTTGTGCGTCCGATTGGGGGACATACCGGGCGTGGCCGGCCCGACCCGCAGGCGGGGATCAGGCCGTGGCGGGGGGAGCGGCGAGATCGTCGTCGCCGTGGCGACCCTGGGCGTTGAGGTCGACGAACGGCTGGCGCTGCAGTTCGGTCGCCGCGGGCAACCGCACCTCGACGCTCACCCATCCCGGCTCGGAGTGCACGGAGACGGCACCGCCGGCCGCGGCAACCAGCCGCCGCACGACGTAGAGGCCGACGCCTGCGCCGCCCCGCGACCGCGTGTCCGAAGCGTCCGCGAGCGTAAACGGCTCGAACAGCCCCGCGAGGGTGCTGGCGTCGATCCCGTGGGCCTCGTTCGCGACCGTGATGACCACGGACGTCCCGTCGGAGACGGCGGTCAGCAGCGCCTGCGACCCGCTCTCGGCGTGCACGACCGCGTTGTCGACGAGGTTGGCGAGGACCTGGTGGAGGGCGTCACGATCAATCCGCGCGTACAACCGCCGGGGCACCGCGACGGCGACCGGGTGCAGCCGCTCCGGGCCGCGGTCGTTGGCAGCGGCGTGCCGGCCGTGGACCACCATCGCCACCTCGCTGGCCACTTCGTGCACGTCCGAGGCGTCCCAGCCGTCCATGTCCGGCACCTCGGCCGCCGCGAGCATGTTCTCCAGCAGCCGCGACAGCCGATCCGTGTTGGCCACGATGCCGTCGAGGAGGTCGTTGGTCCGCTCGGCGTCCATGCGGTCGCGCCGCCGCCGGAGCGTGAGGGCCGAGCCTCGGATCGCCGTCAGCGGCGTCCGGAACTCGTGCGACACCGTGGCCACCAATTGCTCGCGCGTGGTGGACAACTCGTCCAGCTGTTCGCGCAATTCGGCGCGCCCGGAGGACAGCTCCGCATGCGCGTCCCGGGCGAGGTCGCGGCTCTGCTCCAGGTAGTGCCAGAAGACCACGAGGCTGCCGCAGGTCAACAGCACCAGCGAGCCATGCACGAGCGCCGGCTCCCACGCCGGGCGTCCCGCGACCAGTGACCGGGGGGTGATGAGTGCGGCAAGCACGTGCTGGAGCGTGATGTACGACAGCGTGAACAGGTACGTGGGCCAGTCTTCGTACAGCGCAATCAGCGTCAGGGCCAGCAAGATGTGGAACGTCGCGTACGACTCCCCATGGGACACGACGATCAGGACGCCCGACGCCGTGAGCAGGGCGGTGGCCGCGGCGACCATCCGTGCGCGTCGGGACATCGGGGCCCAGGTCAGGGCTGCCGCCACCGCGACGACCGCGATGCCCGACCAGGCTTGCCAGGACCGCTCGTGCCGGGCGACGGCGTAGAGCGGCAGCAGCACGACGTGCGCGGCGAGGACCCAGCGGACGAGGCCGTGCCGCGACGACCAGTCCTCGTCGCCGAGCTGCCCGCCGCGGGGCAGCCAAGAGCGCAGGTCCGCCGTCCGCCCGGTCCGCATGGCTCCAGAGTCGCGTGCGACAGCGTGTTCGCCCATGGCCCACCTGGGTGATTTCTGGGTGATCCGTAGGGAAATGTCCGATCTAGCGCCATTTGCCCGAAGGAGTTTATGACGGCTACTGTGGCCTTCGTGCGGCGACACGCCGCACCGACGCTGCCTACACGCCGAATCCCGCTGGGACGCGTCTGCACACCGACACACCGCACGCGGGAGCGGGGGACCCAATTTCGGGCACGCGAACGATCGTGTCCTTGGGGTGAAGCCACCGACAGGTGGCCGGGCAATCCGAGCCCGAACCCGACAGCTGACCTCGTAGGCGTACGGAGGGGACACCATGCCCAACGCCCGCACGCCCGCCTACACAGGAAAGCATCGTCGCCAGACGCGAGGACGCACGGTTTCCCACCTGAGCGCAGCGGCCGCAGCCGGTGCCGTGCTCGCCGCCGGGGCTTTTGCCGGTGTCGCTGAAGCCGCGACCACCAGCGACTTCGCCCGCCTGCGGATTTGTGAATCCGGCGGCAACTACGGCATCAACACGGGCAACGGCTACTACGGCGCCTACCAGTTCGATCTCCAAACGTGGCACGGGCTCGGCCTGGCCGGGCGCCCCGACCAGGCCAGTCGGGCCACTCAGGACGCCGCGGCGCGCACCCTGCAGGCGCAGCGCGGCTGGGGCCCCTGGCCCGTCTGTTCCCGCAAGCTCGGCCTACGCGGGTCCGCCTCGACGGCCAGCCGTTCCTTGCGGCGCGCGCCCCTGAGCGGATTCCACGCGAATCTCACCTTCCGGCCCGTGAAGGCACCGGCCTTTCCCGGCGTCCGGTTCACAACCGCGCTCGTCGGCTCCGTCCGGCCGGACGTGCGCAAGTGGCAGGCGCAGATGGCCCGCCGCGGCTGGGTGATCACGGTCGACGGCCGGTACGGGCCGAAGTCGGCCGCGGTTGCCCGCAGCTTCGAGCGTCAGCAGCACATCAATGGCGCCGGCGTCGTCGGTGTCGTGGCGTGGCGGCTGGCCTGGGAAGCACCCACGAGCTAGGCCTGCACCCAGCAACCCAACGGAAAGGCCGTCCCGTCGCCGGGGCGGCCTTTTTCGCGCGTCCAGAAAATCGCATCGCTGTCGCTTAGTGACAGATGTGGGGGAATAGCGTCATTGTGTTTGGTGGGGCGGCTGTGACTGGTGTGACTGGTGTGACTGGTGTGACTGCTGAGATGACAGGTGTGCGAGGGAGTTGGCGTTGAAGGTGACGAACGACGAATACGTTCCGCGGCATGCTCGCCGCCGCCGGCTCCTCAGCCCGCGCGGCGCCGGCATGGTGGCCGCCGCGGTCCTCGCCTCGACGGGGTCCGCGGCCAATGCCTTCGCGTCGCCGACGCTCCGCGTGCCCGCGCGCCCCACAGGCCTGC
>JAVEEB010000070.1 GCA_030840665.1 Frankiaceae bacterium
CCGGCGGGGTGAGCTTGGGAGCGCTCGGCTGACGGCCCGCGAGATCGAGGTTCTACAACTCGCCGCCCGGGGCACGTCGGCGGCGCAGATTGCCGAGCGGCTGACCATCAGCCCATCCACTGTGAAGACACATTTTGAAAACGTCTACGCCAAGCTCGAGGTTCCGGATCGTGTTGCGGCGGTGGCGAAGGCCGTGCGAGAGGGGCTGGTCGAGTAGTTGTCCAATTCGTCCAAAGATCGGCCGATCGGCCGATAGGCACCGGGGGTGGACGCGGTTTAGCTATACGACGGCGCGCATTTGTCGGCCGGAAGCCGGACCCACATCTTGAGGCGGACGCACATAACAAGTCGGCGGAGCAGCTCGCACAAACTGGGAGTTGGGCCGGGAGTCGCGACGGCGATGGGGCTGCGCCGCGCACGGTGGGCTCGGTGACGTCCGGTCCACCTGGAGCACCGAACCCCTCCACGCTCTCGCAGACATACGCCTCGATCATCGACTCCCACCTCAGCGGCCGTGAGGACGACGCGCTTCGCGAGGCTTACGAGGTCGGGCGGCGGAGCGTGGGCGCTGCCGGCGTGGCTCCACTGGTCGATGCGTACCACGCCGCGCTCGCGCGGGCCGTCGCATGCGCAGGCAGCGTTTGCGCTGCCGCACGCGTCGTCGAACGAACCGCCGTGCTCATCGAGCGGGGCCTCGCGGCCTATGAGTGGACGCTGAGCGGTCGCGTCGAGACGGAGCAGATCCTGGGGCTGGCGGAGGACCCGCCGCCCGAGGCCCGTCGCGGCGACAGTGGGCCCCGCTTTGGCTTCGATCGGAAGAGGGACGAGCACGCAACGCTGGCGTCGGCGATTCAGGCGGACGCGATCAGTTCGCTGGCGGCGGTTGCCGCGCGCCTCGACCTGCTCGCCAGGCAGCTCGACGACCGGGATGCCGCCGCCAATCTCGAGAAGCTGAGGGAGGCGGTGATTCTCGCTCATTCGACGACCGTCTCACTCGCGGATGCAGGCGAAGGCGAGCGTGGGGGGGTTCGCCCGCCCGTCCAAGGACCCCCCGCCGACCCCGAACCGGCCTCAGCCGAGGTCGCGCTGACGGAGCGCGAGCGCGAGATCCTCAGCATGGTCTCCGCGGGAGCCACCAATGCCGACATCGCCAGGCGTCTCGTGATCTCACAGAGCACCGTCAAGTCCCACGTCCAGAACATCCTGCGCAAGCTCGGCGTGCGCAACCGCACCCAAGCAGCGGCTCGGTACTTCGAACCCTGACCCGGCCGGCCAGCCCGAACGGCGCCGGGCCGGTCGTCCCCGATGCTATGGAGCTACGACGGCGCCGGTTCGTTCCGGCGCGGTCCGATGGAGCTACCGTGTCGCCCGATGAGTAGCCCGCGAGTGCCCGGTGGGGTGGTGCACGAGTTGCCTCCAGACCTGCGCAAGACGCTGATCGCCAACGCCACGGCGCTCGACGCGTGGAACGACATCACGCCCTTGGCTCGCAACGAGTTCATCTGCTGGGTCGAGGACGCCAAGCAGGAGACGACCCGAGAGCGCCGCATTCGCCGGACCCAGGAGGAGCTCGAGGAAGGCCAGCGTCGCCCCTGCTGCTGGCCTGGTTGCAAGCACCGCGAGCGCAACGGCAGGTAGCGGCCGGCGCAACAGCCGGAGTTCTATCGAGCCCCGAAGTCGCCGGCTCGCTGACCAGGCTGGTCTACTCGAGGAAAGGTCTGCGAATCGTCCGTGCACGGCTGGTGTTTTGAGTGCGATGGAGCGCTTGCGCATCTTGCTGCCGGCCACCCTGATCTTCCTCGCATGGTCCGGGGGCGCGCAGGCGGCGAAGGTCAGCGCACCCGAGGTGGAGCAGTATCCGGGCGCGGAGATCGAGGCGACCGCCATGTTCGTGGGGGAGCCCGGCGAGGCGAACGACGTCACAGTGACCGAGAGCGGCTCTTCGGCAGACGTCATGGACGAGGACGCCGGCGCTCCGATCACTGCGGGCGAGAACTGCGAGTCGCTGGACGAGCACACCGCTCGCTGCTTCGGACCGATCACGGTCGTGGACACGCGTCTTGCGGACGGCGACGACACCATCCACATGGTTACTGCGACGGATGGGTCGCCGCTCTATGCGCTCGCGTCCGGCGGCAGCGGCGACGACCACCTGTTCGGCTCGGCCGAGTTCGAGTTCCTCGACGGCAACGCCGGCGAGGACACGGTCGAGGGCGGCGGCGGGGACGATTGGATCGACGGCGGGGCGGACGCGGACGACCTGAGCGGCGACGATGGCAGCGACCACATCGACGGGGGGACGGGGACGGACCATCTGAACGGCGGCGAGGGAGGCGACCGGCTGAACGGGGAGGGCGAGAACGTGCTGCCGGCGGGCGCGGACACGATCGAAGGCGGCCCTGGCGAGGACCTTGTGAGCTACTACCTGCGCCCCAAGCGGATCGACGTGGATCTCGCGCGCGGGACCGGGAATGGCGCGGAGGGCGAGGGCGACGTGCTGTCGGGGATCGAGGACGTGGAGGGCTCGTATGGCGGGGGCAGGATCGCCGGGGACGCCGGCCCCAACAGGCTCGTTGCCGGGATCGCCGATGCGCCGACGGTCCTTAGCGGGCGCGGGGGCGACGACACCCTCGTCGGCGGATTTGAGGACGACGTGCTCTCGGGCGGCTACGGCGACGACGTGCTGCGCGGGTGGGGCGACAACCGCTTTCACGGCGGCGCGGGCGCGGACGAGCTGCAGACGCAGTCTCTCGGTGGCTCCGGCGTCGATCGCGGCATCTCGTGCGGCCCGGACGAGGACATCGTCAGCACCGCTGACTATGAGGACCTGATCCCGAGGAGCTGCGAGCGCGCCCGGTTGGACCGCGGGTTCCAGGTCTCACCGCTGCTCCGGCGGGCGGAGGGAGCGGCGATCCTCATCGACCTCGAGCGCCCGCGCGGGCTGCGGCGCTGCCGAGCGGTCGTGGGCCTTTACGGCCCGGCCCCGGCCGGCGCGACGGAGGAGCCGCGCAAGATCGCCTTCGGCAGGTTCGT
>JAVEEB010000094.1 GCA_030840665.1 Frankiaceae bacterium
GCCGCGGCGCGCGCGTCGTCGCCGTACCGGCGGGCGGGTCGATGCACGACGGCGGCCGAGCCGCGTTTCTCGGCGCCGGCGGCCGGCTGGTCGAGTCCGCCGCCGCGGCCGATTCGCTGGCGCTGGCCGACCTCGTCCTCGACGGCATCGTCGGCATCGGTGCCACGGGTGCGCTGCGTCCGGACGCCGCCAACCTCGTTGCCCTGTTGGATTCTTGCGCTGCCGTAGTCGTGGCGGTCGACGCACCCAGTGGCGTCGACGCCTCCACGGGCCGGGTTGACGGGCCGGCCGTGCGCGCGGACGTGACGGTCACCTTCGGCGGCTGGAAGCCAGGGTTGTTCATCGACCCCGGTGCGGCGTTCGCGGGCAGCGTCGAACTCGTGGCGGTCGGACTGGACCTGCCGCCGAGCAGGCTGCGGATCGCCGACGATGCCGGCGTGCGCCTGCTGCTGCCAACCCCCACGGGCGAGTCCAACAAATACTCCCGGGGCGTCCTCGGCATCGCCGCCGGATCGGATCGCTATCCCGGCGCCGCCGTACTCGCCGTGAGCGGCGGGCTTGCGGCCGGGGCGGGCATGATCCGGTACGCGGGGCAGGCGGACGTGACCGCCCGCGTGCTCGACCACTTTCCCGAGGTGGTCACGAGCGACGGCATCCCGGAAGCGCATGTCCAGTCCTGGTTGGTCGGACCTGGCCTCGGTGAGGGGCCGGAGGCGTCCGCTGCCGTTCGTGCGGTTCTCGGCACAGACGTCCCGGTGGTCCTCGACGCTGACGGGTTGAGCGTCGTCGCGGCGGAGCCCGCGCTGCTACGCCGCACGGCGCCCGTCGTCCTCACGCCGCACGCCGGAGAGCTGTCGCGGCTCACCGGCGAGGAGCGCGCGAGCATCGAGGCCGACCGGCTGCGCGCCGCCTGTGAAGCCGCGGAGCGCTTCGGTGCGGTGGTCCTGCTGAAGGGTTCCACGACGGTCATCGCCTCGCCGGACGGGGACGTCCGGATCAACACGACAGGGTCACCCTGGCTCGCCACCGCCGGCACGGGAGACGTTCTGGCCGGCGCGATCGCGGCCTACCTGGCCCAGGGATTGTCGCCGCTCGACGCGGCGACCGTCGGTGCCTATCTGCACGGACGGGCCGCCCAGCTGGCAAGCGCCGGCGGGGTCCCGCTGCGCTCCGGCACCCTCGCCACGTACTGGGCCGACGCGGAACGGAGCGTGCGATGACGTCGCCGTTGGAGCCGGTGTTGGCGCAGCCGGGACTTGCTCGCAGTGAGGCTTTCGTCGACCTCGGGGCGATCCGCCACAACATCCGCACGCTGGCTGCCGCCGCGCCGACCGCGCAGGTGATGGGGGTCCTGAAGGCCGACGCGTACGGGCACGGCGCGGTCCCGGCCGCCCATGCTGCGCTGGCCGGTGGCGCCGCCTGGCTCGGCGTCGCCTTCCCGTCCGAAGCCCTGGCGCTGCGAGCGGCGGGCATCACCGCGCCTCTGCTCGCGTGGCTCCTGACGCCGGGGGAGGACCTGACCGCTCCAGTGGCGGCGGGGGTCGACCTTGGCATCAGCTCGCTGGCGTTGCTCGAATCCGCGATCGGCGCCGCGCGCACGGTCGGCCGTGACGTCCGCGTACACCTGGAGATCGACACCGGGCTGTCCCGCGGCGGGGCGACCGTCGCCGGCTGGCGGGCGCTCGTCAGTGCCGCCGCGGCCGCAGCGGCGGAGGGCGTCGTTCACATCGCCGGCATCTGGTCGCACTTCGCGAACGCGGACGTGCCCGGCGACCCGTCGATCGACAAGCAGCTCGACGTGTTCCGGGCGGCCGTCGCCGACGCCGCGGCCGTTGGCGTCCGCCCCGACCTGCTGCACATCGCCAACTCGGCCGCGGCCCTCACCGCCCCGCATGCGCACTTCGACCTCATCCGCGCCGGCATCGCGACCTACGGGCTGTCGCCCAGCCCGGCGGTGGGCCGGGCGGCCGACCTCGGCCTCATTCCCGCCATGACCTTGCGCACCCACGTGGCGCTGGCTAAGCGGGTGCCAGCGGGCAGTGGCGTGTCGTACGGGCATCGCTACCGCACCGACCGGGAGACCACGCTTGCCCTTATCCCGTTGGGTTATGCGGACGGGGTGCCGCGCAGCGCGACGAACATCGGCGAGGTGCTGGTGGGGGGAGTGCGCCGCCGCATCGCCGGCACCGTGTGCATGGACCAGTTCGTGCTCGACGTGCAGGACGACGACGTGGCGGCCGGCGACGAGGTCCTCTTGTTCGGACCTGGGACGGACGGCGAGCCGACGGCCGACGATTGGGCCATCGCACTCGACACCATCGGGTACGAAATCGTCACCCGGATCGGCGGACGCACCCCGCGCACCTATCGGCCGTTGGACACGTGACCGACCCGGGCGTGCATCGCCGCGGCTACCTGTCGGCCGCCGCCCTCGGCGTCGTCGGCGTTGGTGTTCTCGCGGACCGCTACCTGCTGCGTCGTGTGCGCCGCAGGGCGGCGGACGAGTCGTTCGGGGCGTTGCCCGCCGACCGCAGCTCTCGCGTCCGCGCGAGCGATGGCATCGAGTTGTACGTCGAAGAAGTCGGCCGCGCTGACGCGCCGCTGACCGTCGTCTTCGTGCACGGCTTCATGTTGGAGCTCGCCAGTTGGCACTATCAGCGGTTGGCGCTGGCGGGTGACGATGTGCGCCTCGTTCTGTACGACCAGCGCTGCCACGGCCGGTCCGACTGCGGCGAGGTCGGCGCATTGTCGGTTTCCCAGCTGGGCCGGGATCTCGTGTCGGTGCTCGAGACGTGCGCCCCGACAGGCCCGATCGTGCTGGTCGGGCATTCGATGGGCGGCATCGCCGTGCAGGCTCTCGCCGAGGACTTCCCCGCGTTGCTCGCGGAGCGGGTGGTCGGCGTGGCGCTCATCAGCACCAGCGCGGGCGAGCTCGAGCAGGTCACGTTCGGCATCCCTCGCACGGTGGTCGCGCCGCTGCGCCGCGTGCTGCCGCCGGTCGCGCAGCAGGTGCCGGCGCTGCTCGAGCTGGCGCGGCGGGCGGGCGGCGGCGCGCGGGTCGTGCTGACACAGCTGTATTCCTTCGGGTCCAAGGTCGAGCCCGGGCTGGTCGCGTTCATGGACGAGATGCTCAGCCGCGTGCGCATCGACGTGGTGACGGCGTTCTGGCCGATGTTCCTCAGCCACCACAAGGCGGATTCGCTGCCACGGCTGGCGGCGATCCCCACGGTCGTCATCGCCGGCGACACGGATCGCATCATCCCGTCGCACCACAGCCGGACCATCGCGGATCTGATCCCGGGAGCGACACTCACGATCGTGCCGGAGGCGGGTCACATGGTGATCCTCGAGAAGCCCGACGTGGTGAACGACGTCCTCGCGGGGCTACTGGCCCTCGCGAGTCCCG
>JAVEEB010000005.1 GCA_030840665.1 Frankiaceae bacterium
CAGCCCCAGCGGAGGTCCGATTTCGCCGCCTGCGGGCTCATGACCTGGAGCCGTACCCGGGGTGGACATCCGGGGCCAATGCGTGGCTGGCCGCGAGTTTGGCGAGCAAGGCGGTCAGCGTTGTGCGCTCCTCGGTCGACAGGCCCATCATCATGTCGTTTTCGTGGGCCGAGCCGATCTCGCGCATCTTCTCCATGGCCTCCACACCCACCGGGCTGAGCCGCAGCTCGTACGTGCGGCGGTCGCTACTGCTGCGCTCCCGGGTCACCAGCCCTTTGGCCTGCAGGTCGTCGATCAGGCTGACAACACGGCTGGGCACGACTCGCAGCGCCTGAGCGAGCGTCTGCTGGCTCTGCCCGGGGTTGACAGCAATCATGCGCAGAAGCCCCACGTCGCTGGGCGTCAGGCCAAGACCCTCGAGGCGCTCGGCGAAGCGCATCGAGGCGTACGCCCCCACCTGAGCCAGCAGGAAGCCGCCACGCAGCGCCGGACCTCGATGGGCCGTCCCCGGACTCTTCTCCTGGCTCGTCACTCGGATACCCTAGCAATCCTAATCATTCAGTGCTATGAATCATTCTATGGACAGAAGCACTCAACATCTTGCTATGCCGGTCGTTACGCCGCGAATAGCCCACAGCGGCCCGCCGCTCGGTGCGATTGCCATCGTGGTGACCGGACTCTTCATGGGTTCGTTGCTGCTGCCGATCGCGCTGGCGGGCGGCCACGTCTTCCCGTCCCCGTACGCCGCAGAGGCCACGATCCTGCAGTACTTCACCGCTCACCCGGGTGCGGTGAGGGTCTCGGGGCTGCTGCAGTTCGCCGCGTCGCTGCCCCTCGCCATCTACGCCGCCACCGCGTCTGCGCGGTTGAACAGGCTCGGGATCCGTGCCCCAGGTGCGGTGATCGCCCTCGCCGGTGGCGTCCTCGCGTCTGGGTCGATGGCCCTGTCGGGATTGCTGACCTGGGCCCTGGCCCGGCCGGAGGTCGCACGCAGCGTGGACCTGGTGCGACTCGTTCATGATCTGGCGTTCATCACCGGCGGCCCCGGATCCGTGGTTCCGCTCGGCCTGCTGCTGGCCGGCATCGCGGTGCCCGGGCTGCTGGCTGGACTGCTCCCCCGGCGGATCGCGTGGGCTGGCCTGGTCATCGCGGGCGTCGCGATGGTCAGCACCGTTGCTGTCGGGCTGCCTGTGCTCGGGTTCCTTCTGCCCGTCGCTCGCTTCCCCGCGTTGGCGTGGCTCATCGTTGCCGGCTTCCTGCTGCCACTCCAGCGACAAAACAAGACAGCATCCGGTACGCCGACAGCCGGGCAACCGTCATGACCAATCCGCGGGCCGTCCCCCCAGTCGCGCTGACTGCCATGACCGGTGGTCCGGCTGCCGAGGAAGCGCCGCAGCCCCATGTCACCCGCCGTCGAGACCCTTTTCCAGTAACTCCGCGAGCTGTTCGAGGGCGTCGTCTTCGTCGACGCCACTCGTGATGATGCATACCTGGTCCCCGGTGCGGCAGTCGAGCCCGATGAGGCTGATCACCGACTTTCCGTTGACGATGCGGCCGTTCTTCGACACCTTCACGTCACAGGAGAAACCTGACGCGGTCATGCTGAACATCGCCGCTGGCCGTGCGTGCAAGCCGTGCGGGTGAATCAGGCGAACATCGGTCCTTGGCATGTGCTCTTCGCTCCTTGGCGTGAGGTGTGCCTGTCGGGTGATGAGAGCCCCGTCCGCGCCGTTCGGCACTTACGGGGCGCCCACCGTCATGGGAATGAGTGCTCAGATGCCCCAACGCAAGGCGGGAGTGTTAACGGTCGCGTCCCAGAGGCCGGTCAGCTCGTCCGTCAGCCGGCATACGGTCACCGTGAAGCCGGACATATCGAGGCTGGTTATGTAGTTGCCAACGAGGCAGCGCGTGATCCGCCCGCCGAGTGCTGCGATCTGCCTGGCCGCGTCGTCGTATGCCACGTACAACTCGATGAGTGGTGTGCCTCCGAGGCCGTTGAGCATGACGAGGACGTCCTGACCGGCCAGCGAGAGATCCTCGTTGATGGCGGACACGGCCACGTTGACGAGTTCCTTCGACGCCGCATGCTTGGCGCGCCGACGTCCGGGCTCTCCGTGGATGCCGACGCCCAGCTCGACTTCGTCGTTAGGAAGATCGAAGCCGGGCTTGCCCGACGAGGGCGTCGTGCACGCGGTCAAGGCGATGCCGAACGAGCGAGAACGCTTATTGACGTCGGTAGCGACATCGAGGACGGCCTTGAGCGGAGCCTGTTGCTCCGCGACAGCTCCAGCGATCTTCTCGACGAACACCGTGGCACCCGTGCCTCGCCGACCAGCCGTCCAGAGGCTGTCCTCGACGGCGACGTCGTCATTGACGACGACGGATTCGACCTCGATGCCCTCGTCGCGCGCGAGTTCGGCAGCCATCTGGAAGTTGAGCACGTCGCCGGTGTAGTTCTTTACGATGTGCAGAACGCCCGCTCCGGACGACACAGCTTTCGTCGCGACGAGCATCTGATCGGGCACCGGGCTGGTGAAGATCTCACCGGCACAAGCGGCGTCGAGCATGCCGAGTCCGACGAAGCCACCGTGCAGCGGCTCATGTCCGGAACCGCCACCTGAGATCAGTCCGACCTTGCCCGCTGTGGGGCCGCCGGCGCGGGTGATCACCTTGTTCGGGATGTCCACGGAGAGGCCGGGGTGCGCCGCGGCGATGCCGGCCAGCGCGTCCGTTACGACATCTTCGACGGCATTGATGACCTTCTTCATGCGGGCACTTCCTCGAGCTTGAGGGACGGAGTCGGGACAGCGGTTTCGCGGGTCCTGCCGATGGCGACGTAGGCCACGGCGCCCACGATTCCGCCCAGGAACTCCCCAATCAGATAGGCAGGGAGGTGTCCGAGATGCATCGTGCCGCCGAGCGCACCCGCACCGAAGACGGTCCCGAGGTAACGGGCGGGGTTGATGGCGGCGCCAGTCGCGGGGCCCACTACGACGATGATCGCGAAGACGACACCGCCAATCGCAAAGCCGGCCCACCCGGGAACGGAGCGGCCGTCGATGCAACCGAAGACCGTGAAGACGAGGATCGCGGTGCCCAGAAGTTCCGCGAACGTCGCACGACCGAACGAGATGGTGCCGTAGTCGACGGCGCCTACGTTGAACTTGGTCGCGGCTTCCTTTCCGAGCACACCGGCAATGGCGAGCGCGCCCGCGAACGCGCCGGCGCACTGCGCGAGCACGTACCCGGGGACGACCCGCCACGGGATCTTTCCCGTCGCGGCGAGAGCAACTGTGACGGCCGGGTTGATCTGGCAGCCGGAGATGTGGCCGATCGCGTAGACCATGGCGACCACGATGAGCATGAACGCGAACGAGATGCCCGCCAGTTCAGCCATCGAGAACGGCGCGCCGATCTTCTGCGTCGCCGCGAAACAGCCGGCGCCGACGAACACCAGGAGCGCAGTCCCGATGAACTCGGCACCCAACTTCTGTGGGGTTGAATTGGTCATGTGAGCTACCGGACCCCGAAGGACCCGGCCACCTCCCTCAATGAGTGTCGCCGTGAGGCGAATGGCTGACCGCTGTTCGACATTGTCGAACGGCGTTGCGAGGAAGGTAGGCCCGCCTACGAGGCCATGTCAAGAGGTCTTGGCAACGAATTGGTCATCAACTCTCCGGCGCCAACGGGGCGGCGGCCCGGGCCGTCCCGGGCCTTGGGCGGCATCAGTCGGCGGCACCCGGCGGGGGCATCGATCGGGTGCCAGCTGCACCCCGCGGATTGTGGAGCTTGTCCGGCGGTTGGAGGACCGCGTTCACATCCTCGGCGGCCCCAACGATCCGTCGGCCTGCTCCTGGGGTGCGAAAGATAGGGCAGCTGGCTGTGCTCATGCGGCCCAAGAGACGCGCGGAGGTGTTCTGGCGCTGGAGGGCCATGGCCATCTCGTCGCTGTGAACGAGTCGCGGAAGATCCGGTCGGAAGACAGGAGTTCCTGGGCGCACTGCCCATGTGGGCACGGCGACCCGTCAGATCGGAGGTCGGGGCTCGTACAGAAGATGGACCAGGCAAAACCCTGTGCGGACTACGAATGAACGGCCTTCCGACCCGCCGACTCATGCACGTCGTCTGCCGGCATCACATCTTCCGTTGGCCGCGCGCTTCCTCAGCCGCCATGGCGACATCGGTCAGGGAAAGCCCGGCAGCCGCGGCGACGACTGCGGCAACGGCTCCTTCCACGAAGGGAGCATCCGCAATGACGGCCTTCACCTCACCATCGAGATCTTCCAGAAAGGTCAGGGACGTGAGCACGGAACTCCCGAGATCCGGGATGATAAGGACCCCAGCCTCGCTGGCGACTGAGCGCACCGCAGCTTCGAGCAACGCGATGCTCGTCCCGATGCGCCCGTCGTCCGTGCCGCCGGCGAATGCGATCGGTGCACGCCCGGCGCACATTTGCTCAGCTAGTTCGGCGGCCCCTTGGGCCAATAGCGCGCTGTGCGACACAAGCACGACGCCGACTTGGTTGGTCGTCATGGCAGCCTCTCCTTGGTAATCCCGTTTGGTATTGTCGAACAAAAGCGGACTGAGATGAGGGCCATGTCGACTCCCGAAACGACCGTTGTCCGCAACGGCCGCATCCAGTCGGTCGACCGGGCGTCCGGGATCTTGCGTGCCCTGGCGACCGGCACGCCGACGCTAGGCGTCACGGAGATCGCCGACCGCATCGGTCTCGCGAAACCGACCGTCTACGGCCTCCTGCGCACACTCGAACACAACGGGCTGGTGCGGCAGGACCCGGACAGCGGCAAATACTCGCTCGGGCCGGCCGTGCTGCAACTGGGGAACGCTTATCTGGCGGGGTCCGAGCTGCGCACCCGTTCGATGCTGCGCGCCGCGGCCTTGGCGCGTCAGGTGAACGAGGCGGTATGGGTGGGTGTCCTGACTGAGAGCGATGTCATGGTCGTGCACCACGAGTTCCGGCCCGACGACGTGGTGCAGATTCTCGAGGTGGGCGCAACGATTCCTTGGCACGCGTGTGCGCTTGGTCACGCCATTGCCGCGCACATCGACGACGTGACGCTGCGGATGCTCATGTCGGCGCCGCTGCGGCCGTTGACCGGCCGCACTCACACCACAAAGGCGGCGTTGACGCGAGTGCTGTCGAAGGCCCGCGTGAACGGCTTCGCCGTCGAAAATCAGGAGTCCAACGTGGGGGAGGGCGGCATCGCGGCCCCAATCCTCGACAGGCACGGCGTCGCGGCGGGATCCGTCGGCGTGGTGGGACCGACCGAGCGGGTGCTCACTGCCGCGGCCACCAGCGTGCTCTCCCGGGCGGTGGTCGACACGGCGCGAGCTATCTCGCGGGACATGAGCGGTCGCCGCATGGCGATGTCTCCCGACGAGAGGTAACGAGACCGACGCGGCGGTCATCGCGAGGCCACGTCTTCGACGTACGCCCACACGCTGTCGACGGTGGGCAATGTGAGCACCGTGGGCAGTCGCGCCGCCCAGGCGCCGGCGTCCAGCCGCCGAATCCGATAGCGGACCTCGTCGACACGGGCAGGGGAGACGCTGAACTGGGTCACGCCCGCACCGAGCAGGAGCGGTAGCACGAGCGGTTCGCCGCCGGCATCGCCGCAAACGGAGACGTTGATCCCTGCATGAGCCGCCGCTGAGCACGTCGCTGCGATGCACGCGAGCACTTCAGGGTGTGCAGCGAGTGCCGGTCTAGCCCCTTGATCGGTCCGAGTGAGCCCGAGCACGGCAGCCGTCAGGTCGTTCGTGCCGAGCGAGAAGAAGTCCGACACGGCCGCGATTTCGGCAGCGCGCTCAACAGCTTCGGGGAGTTCGATCATCACGCCCAGTGCCGGTGCTGGCACACCCGCGCGATCGGCGATGTCCAGCAGTTCCGCCCGAACCGTTGTGACCTGCTCGGCGCGCCGCACCATCGGCAGCATGACACGCGTCCGTGCGTAGCGGCCGACATCCACGACGGCGCGTAGCTGCGCTCGCAGTGCCTGCGGGCTGTCGAGAAGAGCGTCGAGGCCCTCCAGTCCACTCACCAGGAACGGCGGCACCTTGTCGTTGCTGAAGTCCATCAGCCGCACGGTCACGGGAAGGCCGTCGAGGTGCGCGAAGATCCGTCGCAAGGTGTCGCGGTGCAAGGCCTCGTCCGGCCACCGGTGCGCGTGCAGGAACTGCAGCTCGGTGCGCAGCAGCCCCACCCCCGCGGCCGCGGCCGCGAGGCCGATCGTCACCTCCTGCGCGGACGCAACGTTGCACCCCAGCACGACGCTGACTCCGTCGGAAGTGAATGTCGGGAGGGCGCGTTCAACGGCAAATAGCGCGCGGCGCGACATCGCGTCGGCGATACGCCGGTCGGCGTCGGCTCTGGCCTCGCACGACGGGTCGATCACGAGGACCGAGCGGTCGGCGTCGAGCACGACATCGGAACCGTCGAGGATCGCGAGCCGGGCCGGGTCGACGCCGATCAGGAGCGGGATGCCCAGCGAGCGGGCCACGATGGCGGCATGGGCGTTGACACCACCGTGCAGTGAGACGGCACCGGCCAAGCCATGCGCGGCGACCTCCAACAGGTCGATGGGGCCGACATCGGCATCAACAAGGACGAAGGGTGTCGAGGGCGGCGGGCTGCCCTCACCGCCGGCCAGCACGGTCAGCGCACGCCGCGCGACCTGACGCACGTCCGCCGCACGCTCCCGCAGATACTCCGACTCGAGCGACTCGAGCATCTGGGCAAAGTGCTCACCCGCTCGCACGACGGCGGCGCCAGCCGTGGCGCCCTTCGCCATCTCCGCGAGCACCGCCGCCAGAAGTTCTTCGTCGCACGCGATTGCGGCCTCCGCCGTCACGATGTCGGCTTCTTCCGGCAGCCCGTCGTGGCGCATCTCGGCCGCAAGCGCGACAAGGCTCTCGCCAACGGTCGCGAATGCTTTGCGCACGGACTCGTCGTCTCCGTGTACCGAGTCCATGGCCGACGTCAGGTCGCGCCTTGGCTGCCATGCAGTCGCGACGGCGACACCCGGCGCCGCCGCAATGCCAGTGAAGCGTCGCTCGTCGACCTTCACGAGCCCTCCGTCGCGGTCACGAGAGCGCGAAACAGGAGTGCAGTCGAGGTTGCGCCGGGGTCCTGGTGTCCGACACTGCGGGGACCCAGGTAGCTGGCTCGTCCCTTCAGCGCCTGCAAGGGGATCGTCGCGGCCGCGCCGTCCTCGGCCGCGTGCAGGGCTCGCTTCGCCGCGACCGGGATGCCGGCACCATCGTCGACTGCGGCCTGGAAGGCATCCGTCGCCGGAGCGAGCGCATCGACCATCGTCTTGTCGCCCACTGACGCGGCCCCCAGCTTGCGGATCGCCGCGAGAGCGTCGTGCAAGGCCGCTGCGAGCTGTGCCGGAGTGACGTCGGAGTCCTTTCCAAGCGACTTACCCGCGACGCGGAACGCCGAGCCGAAGAGAGGACCGGAGGCGCCGCCGACAGTGGAGATCAAGGTGTTGCCCGTCAGCAGCAGCACCTCCCCGGGGCTGTCGGCATCCCTCTTGTCGACGGCGGCGACGACGGCGGTGAACCCACGGAGCATGTTGACGCCGTGGTCCGCATCCCCGATAGCCGAGTCGAGGCTGGTCAGGTGGTCCTTGTTCTGCTCGACAAGGCGCAGCATCTCCCGAACCCACGATCGAGCAATCGTTCCGTTCACGGTGGACCTCGTTACTCCGGCCCCGTAGGGCACGCCGACAACGACCGCGGCGCAGAACGCCGCGCCATACGATTTCCGGTGCAACTCGTTTCTAGGTTGTTCGACAATGTCGAACGCTGTTACCGGTGGAAAGAACGTAGGTCCAGCTGCGAGAAGTGTCAAGAGATCCGCACCAGCCGGCCTGGAACTCAACGGCGCACGGGCCGATCGGAACTCCACGACGCCTGGGATCACCGCACTTCCACGGTTGTGATCGCGTCGTAAGGGGAGGACGTAGGCGCCGCCTGCGCCCGCTGCAGCCGATTGCGTGACGCGACGATTTCCAACCCGGCCTCATCGCGGCCGACCCAGTGGGCGCCTTCGACAGACTTACCGGGCTCGAGCTCCTTGTACGTCTCGAAGAAGTGCTGGATCTCCATCCTGTAGAAGGCTGGGAGGTCGTCGATGTCCTGCAGGCCGGCGAGGCGCGGGTCGTTGGACGGTACGCACATGACCTTGTCGTCACCGCCCTTTTCGTCGCGCATCCGGAACATCCCGATGGCGCGGCACGCGATCAGGCAGCCGGGGAACGTGGGCTCCTCGAGCAGGACCATCGCGTCGAGCGGGTCTTCGTCCTCGCCGAGCGTGTCGTCGATGAACCCGTAGTCGGCCGGGTACCGGGTGGCGGTGAACAGCATGCGGTCGAGACGGATGCGACCGGAGTGGTGGTCCATCTCGTACTTGTTGCGCTGTCCCTTGGGGATCTCGATCGTGACGTCGAAGCTCATGGTCGTGTCCACGACCGGCGCGGCAGACGAGTAGGCCGCATCCGCGGGCGCTATCACAGCCCGACTCCCCCGACTGAGCTCCGCCGGTTGCGTGCATCGATCGACGTCAGGATGTCGGCCGTCACGGCGTCCACGGGTTTCGTCGCGTCGCATCTGACGAGGAGGTCACGATCCTCGTAGAACTTCACCAACGGCTCCGTGAGATGTTCGAACACGGATTGTCTATGTGCGATGACCGCAATGCTGTCGTCGCTGCGGTGATCGGTTCGCGACGTCAAGCGGTCGACGAGCACAGCACGCGGGGCATGCAGATAGACGACAACGTCTGGAAATGCGTAGCCACGACGAGCGGCAACGTGTGCCGTCTCGGCTTGGGACAGCGTGCGTGGGTATCCGTCCAACACGTATCCGCCGTCCTCGGTGGCGGCAAGCACGTGCGGCCAGACGACGCCGAAGACCGTCTCGTCATCGACGAGATCGCCGTCGTCGAGGCGCGTGCGCAGGGCCGATTGACAGTCGGACTGCGCGACGAACCCACGCAGCAGGTCCCCAACCCCGATGTGGCGCACCCTGAAATGGGCCGCCAACTGCGAGGCCTGGGTGCCCTTACCTGAGCCGGGCCCGCCCAACAGAACAATCCGCATGTGTGCCGCTCTCCTGCAGGCAGTCCGCCGTGCCGACGCAGTGCGTCTCACGACGGAGAGACCCGCTCCGGTGAATCAGCGTCGTACGACAATGCCGAACGCTGTTTCGACAGAGTAGGGACAAGCGACCATCGGCGCAAGTCGGGACGGCCATCTTCTGAGGGACCTGGGGGAGTCGCCGCCGGCGTCTGCCTCGCCGGAGTCCTATTCGTCTTCGGGCGGGTTGCTGTCGGGCGGGTTCCGATCGGGCGCGGAGTTGCTGGGCACGGGCGGCGCAATCGCAGCTCGTGCGCCCGCGGTGACGACCGCCGCGCTCAGAGACTTCAGGTCGAAGGCGCCGTGGTGCCGCCGGCCGTTGATGAAGAACGTCGGTGTGCCGCCGACGCCGGACAGGTCGGCACCATCGACGTCACCGGTGACGCGCGCCGCGTACACCCGGCGTTTGAGTTCGTCCGTGAACCGCTCGGTATCCAGGCCGAGCTCCGCGGCGTACTGCACGAGCTGCGTGAACCGCAGCCCGTCCTGGTGCTCGAAGAGCAGGTCGTGCATCTCCCAGAATGCGCCCTGGGCGGCCGCGGCCTCCGTCGCCTCGGCCGCCATCCGCGCATGCGGGTGGACATCGTCGAGCGGCAGGTGGCGCCAGACGTAGGTGAGGTCGTAGCCGGACAGCAATTCGCGTACGACGGGCTCCGCCTGCCCGCAATAGGGGCACTCGAGGTCGCCGTACTCGACGAGCGTCACATCGGCGGACGCCGGTCCGCGGATGTGATCGCGGTCGGGGTCGACGGGATCGAGCAGGTCCACGATGGCGGTCGAGGTGCCGAGGATGGCGCGGGCACGCGTCCTGTCCGGGAGCGCCTTTCCGACGCGGAAGACCGCCCATGCCAGCAGGGGCGCGACGACCGCCGCCGCGAGCACTCCCGCCTTCGCCTCCGCGAGGCGGTCGGGCCCGAAGGCGAGTGACGCGATGAGCAGCGAAACGGTGAAGCCGACACCTGCGGCCGCCCCCGCTCCGCCTACCGACAGCCAGCCCACGGGCGGGCGCAGGCGCCCGCGGGACAGGAACCGCACCGCGTAGGCGACAGCCGTGATGCCGACGGGCTTGCCGACGACGTACGCCAGCAGGAGGCCCAACGTGACCGGCGAGCGCACCGCCTGGGCGAGGAAGTGCCCGCTGAGCGGGATGCCCGCATTGGCCAGAGCGAACAGCGGGACGATGGCGTAGCTGGACCACGGGTGCCACAGCTGCGCCAGCCGCTCGTTCGGAGACACGGCGGCGGACAGGCCGGCTCTGGCGCGGCGGGCGAGCTCCGGTGTCGGTTGCTCGCGGAACAGCCGGAAGTCGTCACTCGCCCGTTCGAGGTCGGCGCGCCCGGCCGGGTAGGCGTACGTGAGCAGACCCAGACCGAGACCGACGACCAGCGGGTCGATGCCCGAGTACGTCATCGCGACCCACATCGCGATCCCCAGCAGCGCGTAGACGATTCCCTGGTGCACGTTCAGCGCGCGCACGACAAGCACGACGCAGAACAGCCCGACCGCGACCAGCAGCGGCGCCCATTCGACGTGCTGGGTGTACACGAAGGCGATCACCAGCAGCGCGACGATGTCGTCCACGACGACCACCGTGAGCACGAATGCGCGCAACCGGTCCGCGAAGCGCGGCCCTACCAGGGTGAGGATGCCGAGGGCGAAGGCCGTGTCCGTCGACATCGCGGCGCCCCACCCGTGCCGCGCCGCCGTGTCCGCGTTGAAGGCGACGAAGATCGCGACCGGTAAAGCCATCCCGCCGAGTCCGGCGAGCAGCGGCAGGGCAACGCGGCGCATCTCGCGCAGCTCGCCTATGTCTGCCTCGCGCCGCGCCTCCAGGCCGACGACGAAGAAGAAGAACGCCATCAGGCCGTTGTTGATCCAGGTGCGCAGGTCGAGCGCCAGGCCGTGACCGTCGACGCGCACGGACAACTGCGTGTGCCAGAAGTTTTCGTACGAAGTGACCGACACGTTGGCCCAGACGAGTGCGGCGACGGCCGCCCCGAGGAGCACGAGTGCGCTGAGTGCCTCGGTGTCGACGAACGCGCGCAGCGGCGTCCGCAGCCGGCGTGACCAGGGCGTGCTGCCATCAGGCAGGTCGTCCAGAGCGGCGGCTGCAGTCATGGTCCTGCAGTATGCCGCGCACCTAGGCCCCAGGACGACCCGTGGCTAGGCGTCGAGGTTGGTCATCACGTGCTTGATGCGGGTGTAGTCCTCGAACGAGTACACCGACAGGTCCTTGCCGTAGCCCGAGTGCTTGAAGCCACCGTGCGGCATCTCGGCGACCACCGGGATGTGCGTGTTGATCCACACGCAGCCGTAGTCGAGGCGGCGGGCCATCCGCATGGCCCGCCCGTGGTCCTTCGTCCACACGCTGGATGCGAGGCCGTACTTGACCCCGTTCGCCCACGCGAGCGCCCGCTCCTCGTCGTCGAACCGCTGCACGGTGATGACCGGCCCGAAAACCTCGTTCTGGCTCAGCTCGTCGTCCTGCAGCAACCCCGACACGACGGTGGGTGAGAAGAAGTAGCCGCGGTCGCCCAGCCGCGCGCCGCCGGTCTCTACGGTTGCGTGCGACGGCAGCCGGTCGAAGAAGCCGCTGACCCGGGCCAGCTGGTTGACGTTGTTGAGCGGACCGAAGTCGGCCTCGCCGTCGGCGGGCGTGCCCGTCGTGGTGCCCTTGGCCGCCTCGGTCAGCGCGGCGACGAAGTCGTTGTGAACGCCGGCGCCGACGAGGACCCGGGTCGCCGCTGTGCAGTCCTGGCCCGCGTTGAAGTAGCCGGCCATCGCGATCCCCGCCGCGGCAGCCTCGACGTCGGCGTCGTCGAAGACCATGACCGGCGCCTTGCCGCCGAGCTCGAGGTGCACCCGTTTCAGGTCGCTGGACGCGGCGGCCGCAACTTCCATGCCCGCGCGGATCGAGCCGGTCACGGACACCATCGCCGGGGTCGGGTGGGCGACGAGCGCCCGCCCCGTGTCGCGGTCTCCTGTCACCACGTTGAAGACCCCCGGCGGCAGGAACTCCGCCATGATCTCCGCCATCAGTACGGTCGACGCCGGCGTCGTATCGCTCGGCTTCATGACCACGGTGTTGCCGGCGGCCAGCGCCGGCGCGAACTTCCAGACGGCCATCATCAGCGGGTAGTTCCACGGCGTCACCTGCGCGCAGACGCCGAGCGGCTCCCGTCGTACAAAAGATGTGTGTCCGGCCAGGTATTCGCCCGCCGACACCCCTTGCAGCATGCGCGCGGCACCGGCGAAGAACCGGATCTGGTCGGCCGACGGCGGCAGCTCTTCGGAGGCGGTCAACGCGCGCGGCTTGCCCGTGTTCTGGCACTCGGCGTCGAGGAGGGCCTCGGCGTTCGCCTCGATCGCGTCGGCGATGTGCAGGAGCGCCCGCTGGCGCTGGGACGGGGTCGTGTCGCGCCACCCCTCGAAGGCGCCGGCCGCGGCCTGCATCGCCGCATCCACATCCGCCGGCCCGGACAAGGGGGCGGTGCCGAAAACCTCGCCGGTGCTCGGGTCGATGAGGTCGGTCGTGCGGCCGTCGGCGGCGGGAGCGCTCTGTCCACCGATGAAGTTCGCCAGGTTTCGGGACACGACGCCAGCCTCCGTGCCGCGGCCGACGGTGGCTTGACCGGGCGGAGCCGCGTCGATCGCCCGGTGCCGGGATTCTGTCAGAGGCCCCGGCGTCCGACAACCGATCCCCGCGCCAAAGTGCCTCCAAGACGCACGAAATCGTTGCGAGTGTGTTTCGTTGTCGCTGGATCACTTGTCGGCGGGCGCCTGATCTGACAGCCTCGGGGCCATGCCAGCCTCTGGCTTGCTGTGCCGACCGCCTCGACGGAGGATGAATCAATGACCGACGACTTCCGCCGCTCCCCGGAATTCCGCGACTTCCTCGCCCAGGCGAGCCGGCGTGACTTCTTGCGCATCGCCGGCCTCGGCGGCGTCGCCGCCTTCCTGGCCTCCTGCAGCACCAAGGGCGCGGCGATCAAGGCCAGCGACACCGCACTGCCGTCCTCGAGTGGGCCCTCGCCGACGGGCGGCACGAGTGGGTCGACCACCCCGAGCACGGCCACGACGCCGCCGAGCAACGACAAGTCGGACGTGGACAAGCTCGTCGTGTTCAGCAACTGGCCCCTCTACATCGACGTGGACGCCAAGAACGAGTCCCTGCACCCGACGCTCGCGGCCTTCACGAAGTCGACCGGCGTGAAGGTGACCTACACCGAGGACGTCAACGACAACGACCAGTTCTTCGGCAAGGTGAAGCCGCAACTGTCCGCCGGCCAGGACACGAAGCGCGACATCATCGTCCTCACCGACTGGATGGCCGCGCGCATGATCCGGCTCAACTGGGTGCAGAAGTTCGACCCGGCCAACGTCCCCAACGCAAAGAACCTGCGGGCGGCGCTCAAGAGCCCCCCGTGGGACCCGGACCGCTCGCACACGCTGCCGTGGGCGACGGGCCTGACGGGCATCGCCACCAACACGAAGGTGACCGGTGGCAAGACCGTGACGAGCATGACGCAGTTGCTCACCGACAAGTCCCTCAAGGGCAAGGTGACGTGCCTGACCGAGATGCGCGACACCGTCGGCCTGATCATGCTCGAGATGGGCAAGGACCCCGCCAACTTCACCGACGCGGACTACACCGCCGCCCTCGACATGCTGCAGACGGCGGTCAGCTCAGGGCAGATCCGGCAGTTCACCGGCAACGAGTATGCGCAAGCGCTCGGCAAGGGCAGCATCGCGGCGGCGGTGGCGTGGTCGGGCGACGTCATTCAGCTGCAGGCGGCCAACAAGGACATCAAGTTCACGGCCCCCGACTCCGGCCTGATGATCTGGTCGGACAACATGATGATCCCGAACCAGGCGCAGCATAAGAAGAACGCCGAGATGCTCATCAACTACTACTACGACCCGAAGGTCGCCGCGATGCTGGCCGCGTCGGTCAACTACATCTGTCCCGTCGAAGGTGCGCAGGAGGCGATGAAGTCGATCGACAAGACGCTCGCCACCAACCCGCTCATCTTCCCCGACGACGCGACATTGGCGAAGACGCACGTGTTCATGGGGCTTTCGGCGACGCAGGAGACCACGTACTCCACGCAGTTCACCACCGTGACCGGCTCTTGAGCGCGCCTCGATGACGCCAACAGCCGGCGCTCCTGCGGGCGATCTGCGGCTCGTCGAGCTGACGAAGGACTTCGGGTCGGCCGTCGCCGTCGATTGCCTGTCGCTCACGATTCCCGCCGGTTCGTTCTTCGCGTTGCTCGGCCCGTCCGGTTGCGGCAAGACGACGACGCTGCGGATGGTCGCCGGCTTGGAGGAGCCGACATCCGGGCGCATCTACCTCGGCGACGACGACGTGACGGATCGCAAGGCGTACAAGCGTCCCGTCAACACCGTCTTCCAGAACTACGCGCTCTTCCCGCACCTCAACGTGTTCGACAACATCGCGTTCGGCTTGCGGCGGCGGGGTGTCAAAGACGTGAAGGCACAGGTCGACCGGATGCTCGACGTCGTCGAGCTTCAAGGATTTGGTGTACGCCGACCATCACAGCTTTCCGGTGGTCAGCAGCAGCGGATCGCCCTCGCCCGCGCCCTGATCAACACCCCGCAGGTGCTGCTGCTCGACGAGCCGCTCGGCGCGCTCGACCTCAAGCTGCGCCGCCAGATGCAGCTGGAGCTCAAGCGCATCCAGACGGACGTGGGCCTGACGTTCGTCCACGTCACGCACGACCAGGAAGAGGCCATGACGATGGCCGACACGATCGCCGTGATGAACAACGGGAAGATCGAGCAGCTCGGCTCCCCCGTGGACCTGTACGAGAACCCGTCCACCGTGTTCGTGGCGAACTTCCTCGGGCAGTCCAACCTGGTCGCGGCGCAGATCGTCGGCACGCAGGGCGCCGACCTGCTGTTGGACGTGCAGGGGCGCAAGCTGACGATGCCGGCGGCGCGCAACTGTGCGACGGGCGATTCCGTGTACGTAGGGGTGCGCCCCGAAAAGGTGCGGCTGGTCCCGGCCGGCGCCTCGGTCGACCTGCCGGGGCACAACGTGCTCGACGGCGTCGTGATCGACGCCAGCTACACGGGAGTGACCACGCAGTACGTCGTGCGGATGGCGTGGGGCCAGGACCTGATGGTCATCGCCGCGAACGTGGGCAACGAGGTCCGCCTCACGGCCGGCGCCAACGCGCACCTGGTGTGGGACGCCTCGGACACGTTCGGCCTGGAGGCGACCGGAGACATCGCCGAGGGCATCGAAACGATTGACGAGGCAGGGTCTTGACGGGGCCGGCGTGGTAGCGCAGGCGGTCGTGGAGCTGCCGAAGGGCCGTGCGCGGCGCGGCAGTCGCAGCTTGCCTTACGTGTTGCTGTCGCCCGGGATGCTCTGGCTGGTCATCTTCTTCCTCGTGCCGATGGCCACACTGGCGGCCCTGTCGCTGCAGACCGGCGACTACGAGCAGGGCTTCACGCTGACGTGGAACTGGCACATCTACAGCGAGATGTGGACCCGCTACGGCCACCACTTCATCCGCTCGTTCTCCTACGCCTTCGTGGCGACGGTCGCGGCGCTGGTGATCGCCTACCCGCTGGCCTACGCGATCGCGTTCAAGGCGGGTCGCTGGAAGAACCTGCTGCTGGTGCTGGTGATCGCGCCGTTCTTCACGAGCTTTCTGGTACGGACACTCGCCTGGCAGGCGATCCTCGCCGACAACGGCTGGGTCACCTCGACGTTGCGGTCGCTGCACTTCCCCATGCAGGACGGGCGGTTGCTCAACACGTCGTTCGCCGTGATCTGCGGGCTGACGTACAACTTCCTCCCGTTCATGGTCCTGCCGCTGTACGCGAGCCTCGAGCGGATCGACCCGCGGGTGGTCGAGGCGGCCAGCGACTTGTACGCGCGCCCCATCACGGCTTTCCGGCGCGTGACCTTCCCGCTGTCGTTGCCGGGCGTCGTGGCGGGCACGCTGCTCACGTTCATCCCGGCGGCCGGCGACTACGTGAACGCGACGTTCCTCGGCAGCCCCCAGGATCAGATGGTCGGCAACGTCGTCGACAAGCAATTCCTTGTCAGCAACGACTATCCGATCGCCTCGGCGCTGTCGATGACGATGCTCGTCGCGATCCTCATCCTCGTCTCGCTCTACATCCGTCGCGCCGGCACCGAGGAGATCGTCTGATGGCGACGACCCTGTCCCGCCCGGCGGCGCGCGCGGCGTCGGCAGCTCCGGCGCGTCGCCCGCGGCGGCAGAGCTGGCTGCGGCGGCACGTCGTCCAGATCTTCGCCGCGGTGGCGTTGCTGTACATGTTCCTGCCGGTCGCGTACGTCATCGCGTTCTCGTTCAACAACCCGTCGGACCGCTACAACTCGACGTGGAACTCCTTCACGTTCAGCAACTGGACGGACGTGTGCGGGCCGGCGGGCGTGTGCGATTCCCTCAAGCTGTCCTTGGAAATCGGCGCACTGGCGACTCTTGGCGCGACCGTTCTCGGCACGCTGATCGCCTTCGCGTTGGCCCGGCGGAGGTTCGGTGGCCGGGCGACGACGAACCTGCTCATCTTCCTGCCGATGGCGACGCCCGAGGTCGTCATGGGCTCGTCGCTGCTGACACTGTTCGTCAATCTGCAGGTGCCGTTGGGATTCTGGACGATCGTCATCGCGCACATCACGTTCGACATCTCGTTCGTCGTGGTGACCGTCAAGGCCCGCTTGCAGGGCCTGGATTCTCGGCTCGAGCAGGCGGCGATGGACCTGTACGCCAACGAGTGGCAGACCTTTCGTCGGATCACGTTCCCGCTGGTGTTTCCGGGCATCCTGGGCGCGGCGCTGCTCGCGTTCAGCCTGTCGTTCGACGACTTCATCATCACGAACTTCAACTCCGGCCAGACGGTCACGTTCCCGATGTTCGTGTGGGGGGCCAGCCTGCGGAGCATCCCGCCGCAGGTGAACGTGGTCGGCTCGATCATGTTCGTCGCGTCTCTGGGCCTCGCCCTCGTTGGTCAGGTGTTCTACCGCCGTCGTCGCGCCTGAGCTGGCTGCGAAGCGGAGCGACGCATGGCGAAGCGGGCGGCGGATGGCGAAGCGGGGCGGGGCGACGGAGTCTCTGTCACGACACTCTGCCCTGCCGACAAATGTGTCGCTCGCCGGCAGCTAGAAGCCGACGGTTCGCCACCGGAGGTAATCGCTGACCGGGCGCCTGTACGGGCTTCGCCGGCGCACCACGACGAATATGTCGGCAGGGCAGAGTCTCCGTAAGGTGGTCCCGCCCGACGAGTCATGATCGTGGCGTGTCTGGCGACATGCTCTTAGGACGTGCGATTGCGGACGACTTCTTGGCTGTCCAGCGGCAGTGCATCGGCGACCAGCAGCCGGGGGAGCAACTCGGGCTCGAGCGTAAAGGCACGGAAGCTGAGGCCGATGGTGACGTCGTGGTCCGGTCGGTGGACGACCTCGATCGGGTCTTCCGCGCTGACGTCTCCCGACTCGATGACGCGCAGGTAGGCGCCCGGCCGCGCTGCTCGGGTGAATCGTTTGATCCAATCGGGTTCGCCGAGCCATCCCTGGAATGTCAGGCAGGGCAGTCGGGGGCACGACACCTCGAGGACGACGCTCTCACCGATGCGCCAACGCTCGCCAATGAGCGACCCATTCACGTCGAGGCACGCGGTGGTCAGGTTCTCCCCGAACGTGCCGGACGCCAGCGGGCGGCCCAGCTCGGTCTCCCACCAGTCGAGATCCTCGCGCGCAAACGCGTAGACGGCCTGGTCGGCGCCGCCGTGATGCTGCACGTCGTACACGCGATCACCCGCAAGCCCGACCGCGCCGTTGCCTTTCGGGCCGGGGGCGGACACGGCGACAGGTCCGGTGACCGGCTGCTTGTCGATGCCGGTGGCGCTCAGGCCCTTCCACGGATTCGGCTGCACCTTGCCGACGTTGAGCGACAGCAGTGATGCCACCACTGGACGGTCCATCACTGACCGACCGTGCCCGTTCACGAGCCGACGAGGACCCGGACGGGCGTGACCTCATCGCCGACCCGGATCTCGCCCGGCCCGACGACGAACGTGTTCACGCCGCGCAACCGCAGTTGCCGGCCCAGACGCGAGTTGACGAACCGCATCGCTTCCTCGCCGAAGCGCTCGACGAACTTTGCGCACCCGAGGTGCGGGATCTCGCTGACCTCCAACACCGCCTCGCCGACGCGGAGGCGGCTGCCGGTAGAGAGGTTGTCGACGCTGATGTCGAGGTCCACGTACAGCTGGTCGCCGGCCAGGGCCATTCGTTCGGTGCCGGCGGCGACCAGCTTCGCCACGCGCACATTCATCACGGTCACCTGCATACCGGGCGCGGCCGAGCCGTCCGGCGTCCCGCGGCTGCCCCGGCTCAACCAGTTGTCACCGACCAGACCCACCGCTTCGTCGAGCATCGCGGTGGCGACCGTCTCCCGCTCGCCAACCCCCGGCCGGCGGACGATGGAAGCCAGCAGCCCGGCCTCCCGCGGCGCGGCCCGGATGTGATCGAGGCCCGCTTCCAGCTGTTCCGCCGTGAGATTCGCCATGCCGCTGATCCTCGTGCATCGTGGGCGTCACCGCGAGCTGATATCGAGCAGTGCCGCCACGACGTCCGCCGGGGACGCCATGGCGCCGATTTCCGCCGCGACGCGTCCGGCCCCGATGCGAAAGCTGTCCTCATCCAGCAGCCGCCGCACGTCGCGAGCGATCGTCTCGGGAGTGGTTTCCGGGGGCGCCAGGACCAAGGCCGCCCCAGTGCGCGCGCCACCGGCCGCATTCCGGAACTGGTCCGCCGCCTGCGGAAGGCACAGTTGCGGCAGGCCTCGCGCGAGCGCGCCGAGGAACGTGCCGGATCCACCGTGCGACACGACGACCGCGCAGTGGTCCAGCACCAGCGGCTGGTGCACCCAGCGTTCGACGTGCACGTTCGGCGGCTGCGAGCCGAGGGCGGCCGGATCGCCGTCGGGGCCGACGGCCACCAGCACCCGCACCGGCAGTGCGGCGAGCCCGTCGACGGCCGCACGCAGGACGGGCGATTTGTTGTTCACCGTGCCCAGCGTCACGTAGACGAGGGGTCGACCGTCGTCGTGCAGGTAGGCCGGGAGCACGTCAGGCGCGGGTTCGGTGGCCGCCACCATCCGCAACGGCTGCACCCTGTCGATGTGGGTCATCGGCACGCTCTGGACCGACGGCGGGCAGATATCGAGATACAGCGTCGTGAAGCAGCCTGCATACGGCGGCTGCGTCAACCCGTGCTCGGCCCACACCTCCGACGTTCGATTGCCCGCCTCCGCGACGAAGTCGGCCGGGATTGCTCCACCGAAGGAGTGCGTGACGCTGGGCACCTCGAGGAGGGCACCAACGACGGGCGACGCGAGTTCACCATGCTCGTGGATGAGCAGGTCGGGCCGCCACTGCCGCGCCAGAGGCAGCAGGTCGGTGACCATCGGCGCCGTGAACGTCTCGCCGAACATCCGGGGGAACATGAAGGCCGCCCGGTCCTGCGGGGCGACCTGGGCCACCGCGGCGTTCAGCACCCCGAGGGCCTCCTTGAGGTCATCCCCGGCAAGCCCCGCGGGGGCGACCGCCAGGCCGGCCGCGGCGACGTGGCGACACGAATCCGCACTCGTCGCCCACAGCACGTCGTGACCCGCCGCGAGGAAGGCCTGGGCCAACGGCACCATGGGATAGATGTGGCCGTGGCCCCACGTCGAGGAGAACAGAACGCGCATACGGCCATGTCCTTTCGCGGGGCGTACGTCAGCTTCTCGTACAAGACGCTTGGACGCTCAGAGGCGTCCGCCGGTTTCGTCGCCGGAGAGCCGCTGAGCCACCCAGATCGGCACGATCGAGAGCACGATGAGCATCGCCGCGACCACGTTGATGACCGGCGCCTGGTTCGGGCGGAAGAGGTTGTTGAAGATCCACAGGGGCAGGGTCTGCAGCCCGGGCGAGGTCGTGAACGTCGTCACCACGATCTCGTCGAACGACAGCGCGAACGCGAGCAGTCCGCCGGCGAGCAACGCCGACCGCAACTGCGGAAAGGTCACCAGGCGGAACGTCTGGAACGTGGTGGCGCCGAGGTCGGCTGACGCCTCCTCCAACGACGATCCTGTACGCCGTAGTCGCGCCAGCACGTTGTTGTAGACCACCACGATGCAGAACGTGGCGTGCCCGACGATGACCGTCAGGTAGCCGAACGGCACGTGCCGGGCATTGAACGCGGAGTTGAGCGCAATGCCCGTCACGATGCCGGGCAGCGCGATCGGCAGGATCACCAGGAAACTGATCGTGTCGCGCCCGAAGAACCGGTAGCGCGCCACCGCGAAGGCCGCCATGGTGCCGAGGACCAACGCGACGGCGGTTGCGCCGAGCCCGACCAGAACACTCGTCCGCAGCGCTGCCCGTGCGCCCGCGTTGCCGACGGTCACCGACCACCAGTGCAACGTCAGGCCCTGTGGCGGCCAGGCGAAAGTCTTGGAGGTGTTGAAAGAGTTGACCAGCACGACGAGCAGCGGCACGTAGATGATCGCCAGGCCGAGGGCCATCGCGAGGCGGAGGGCGAGCCGCGCCCGGCGGGAGAGGGTCACAGGTTGTCCAAGGCGCCGGTGCGCCGGACAAGCGCGAGGTAGACGAGGATCGCCAGGACGGGAACGACGGCCGCCGCCGCCGCGAACGGCAGGTTGTTGGCGACGCCGATGTTGTCGTAGATGACGTTGGCGAACAGCTGCGTGCGGCCACCGACGATCTTGACGGTGATGTAGTCGCCGAGACTGAGCGAGAACGTGAAGACCGAGCCCGCGACGAGCGCCGGGAAGACCATCGGCATGGCCACCGAGCGGAATGTCCGCCACGCGGAGGCCCCCAGGTCCGATGACGCCTCGAGCAACGAATTCGGCAACGTCTCGAAGCCCGCATAGACGGGCAGGATCATGAAGGGCAGCCACAGGTAGGCCAGCGTGATGATCACCGCGGTCAGCCCGAAGCCCGGCCCGGTCGCGCCGAGGGGGTGGCCGAGCCAGTCGAGCACCCCGCCGTTCGCGAACATCACTCGCCACGCGTAGGCCTTCACGA
>JAVEEB010000221.1 GCA_030840665.1 Frankiaceae bacterium
GTGATGCCTTTGCGGCCTCGCGAGCCCAGGTTGCCGCGGACGTCGATCGTGTCGCGACGGAAGTGGCGGCGGGCAGTGCGTTCAGCGCGGCGGAGCTGCGGGAGTACTTCACCGTGCTCGACTTCTCGTTGGGCCAGCGCCAGCTCGACGGCCTGGCCGAGTTCGCGAAGCGCGTCCGCGCGCACGGCCTCATCGACTGACGATCAGCCCGCAAGTGCGTCCGGCAAGGGCTCGCTGTGCAGCACGGTCAGCGTGGACACGGCCCGCGTGAGCACGACGTACAGCCGCCGCAGCCCGACCGTCGCGGACAGTTCGGCGGCCGCGATCGCGGCCGGCTCCACCACGATCACGTGGTCGAACTCGAGGCCCTTCGCGATGGTCGCCGGCACGATGGTGAGCCGGCCCGGCGTTTCGTCGTACGCGAGGTCTGTGACCTCTTCGTTGGGCAGGGCCGCGCGCATCGCGACGGCCAGAGCGTCTGAAAAACCATCCGGTACGACGATCCCGACGGAGCCGCCGTCGCCCCGGATATCGAGCGCCGCTTGCACCGCCTCGGCGACGACATCGGAAACAGGGCGCACGGACAGCGCGCCAGACGCTCCGCGGACCGCGACCGCGGGCGCAACGCCGGCGGCGATGTGCGGCACGAGCCGGTTCGCGAATTCGATGATTTCGCGGGGGACGCGGTAGCCAACGGTGAGGACCTCGAGCAAAGCGTCGGGCTTCCCGAGGTGCGCGAGCAGCGCCTCCCAGGTCGGCGTCGACCACGGGGTCGTGCCTTGGGCGAGGTCACCGAGGATCGTGGCCGATCCGGTGCTGCACCGGCGCCCGACGGCGCGCGCCTGCATGGCCGACAGGTCTTGCGCCTCGTCGAGGATGACGTGGCCGAAGCTGGCCGTTCGATCAAGCAGGTCAGCGATTTCGTCCATGCAGTACACGTCGGCGATGGTCCACGACGCGCTGCGCAACGACCGGGGTGCGGTGTCCCACAGCAGGGCGCGTTGCTCCGCGTCGTCGTACACGCCGTCGGCAGCGACCGCCAGGAATGCGGCGTCGGACCACAGGCGGTGCAGGAGTTTCGCGGGGTCGATCGCCGGCCAGACCCTGTCCGACGCCTGCCGCACGGGACGGCTGCGCGCGATCTGGCTGAGGTTCCGGTCGTCGGCGAACTCCCCGGACTCCTCCATCTGCTTGAGGATGGCGTCGGCGATGCGCATCGGCAGCCGGGCGCGCGCAGCGCCGTACCGTGTCCCGTCCGTCGACAGGTCCCCGACGATCCGCGCAAGGCCGTCGGGATGCACGCGGAAGCGCCGCGCCCCGCTGGGCACCACGACTGGCTCGGTAATGGTGCCGAGCCCGGCGTACATGGCGTTGCGGATGACCGTTGCCATCCGCGCGTCGCCCTTGAGCGCCGCGATGTCGGCCGGCTCGCTCGCCGTGACCGGCAGCGTGTCCGCGAGGTCGCCGATGCTGCGGCTCGTGACCGTGAACTCGCCGAGGGCAGGGAGCACCTCGCCGATGTACGAAAGGAAGGCCCGGTTCGGCCCGATGAACAGCACCCCGGAGCGCCGCAGCACGTCGCGATGCGCGTACAGGAGGAAGGCCGCCCGGTGCAGGCCGACGGCGGTCTTTCCCGTGCCCGGCGCGCCCTGCACGCAGACGGTCGTCGCGAGCGAGGATCGCACGATGTCGTCCTGGTCCGGCTGGATCGTGGCGACGATGTCGCGCATCGGCCCCACGCGTGGCCGTTCGATCTCCGCTTGCAGGATGCGACTGTCGGCGCCCAGCGTCGCTTGTCCCGTACCGAGAAATTCATCTTCGTACGCCGTGAGTTTCCCCTCGTCGAAGCCGAACCGTCGGCGCAGCACCAGACCCATCGGGTCCGTGGCGCTGGCGCGATAGAAGGGGCGGGCCATGTCGGCCCGCCAGTCGATGACGACGGGGTCGCCGGCTGTGTCGTGGATGTGGCGCCGGCCGACGTGGAATCGCTCGTCGGCGTAGTCGATGCGCCCGAAGAACAGTGGCGTCGTGCCGTTGTCGATGAGGCTCTCGATGCGGCGGTAAATGGCCGAGCTCAGGTACGCCGCGGAGACGGCGTCGCCCGCCAGCACCGTGAGGGACTCCGCGCGTTCGCGCATGGCAGTCATGGAGGCGCGGGCGGCGTCGAGGTGATCGCGTTCGCGCGCCAGCTCGGTCGCGCCGCCGGTCGCGCCGCTGTCGCCGCCGTTGTCGCCAGCGGGGTCGGGAGCGTCGCTGGTCACGGGGTCGGATCATGCCACGGAAAGTGCCCCGGCCGGCCGCAAACGGGAGGTCGAAACGTACTGTTTGCGCATGCGACTTCTCGTTCTCGGCGGTACCTCGTTCGTCGGCCGCGCGATCGTCTCCGATGCGCTCAGCCGCGGCCACGACCTCACCCTTTTCTCCCGAGGCAAGACCGGGCCGGAGCTGTTCCCGGAGGTGCCGCGCGCCATCGGCGACCGGGACACCGGCGACTACGCCTCGCTCGCCGGCGGCGAATGGGATGCGGTGATCGACGTGACGGCGTACGTGCCGCGGCACGTCGACGAGGTCCTCGACGCCGTCGACGGGCGCTTCGGCCGTTACATCCTGATCTCGACCGGCTCCGTGTACGACCACGCGGGTGCACCGGAGGCGAGCATGGACGAGAGCGCCGCCCGCCTTGCCCCGGAGCTGGGCACGGAGGAGATCACCGGGGAGACGTACGGGCCGCTGAAGGTCGCCTGCGAAGACGTCGCGACCTCCCGGCTCGCGGACCGCGCGACGATCGTCCGGCCGGGCATCGTGGCCGGACCCTTCGACCCCACGGACCGGTTCACCTGGTGGGTCCGCGCGGCCTCGCGGGGCGGCACCGTCGAGGCTGCGATTCGTGCGGACCAGCCGGTGCAGGTCGTCGACTCCCGTGATCTGGCGCGGCTGGTCGTGCGCCTCGCGGAGGACGACCGCCCGGGCACGTTCAACGCCGTCGGCCCCGCCGAACCGGTAACGGCAGCGGACGTCCTGCGCATCTGCGCGGCGGCCGCCGGGACCACGGCGGAGCTCGCGGCCGGAACGCCACGGAAGGGCTTCCCTCTCGCAGTTGCCGATCCGGCGTGGGACCCGATGTTCCGGCGTAGCGCTGCCCGCGCATACGCCGCCGGGATGCCGCAGACGCCGCTCGCCGTCACCGCCGCGGACGTTCTGGCCTGGGATCGCGCACGAGGTCTTCCCGAGCTGACCGTCTCGTAGGACAGTCAGCGGCATCGACCAGATGTCAGGAGCGCGACATGGACCTCGTATCTCTGCACACGACAGCCGAACGGCAATTCGTCGACCATCTCAGGGCAGTCCGCGACGACCAGTGGACCGCGCGGACCCCGTGCACCGAATGGGACGTGCGGGCGTTGGTCAACCACATGGTCTACGAGTACCTCTGGGTGCCCGAGTTGCTGGGCGGCGCCACGATCGCCGAGGTCGGCGACAAGTTCGACGGTGACGTCCTCGGCAGCGATCCGATCCGTACCTGGTCGTCCGTGTCGCGCGCGGCGCATGAGGCGATCGCGTCGACCCCGATGGACAAGGCCGTCAACGTGTCCTGGGGCCAGATCTCTGCGGGCGAGTACATCGGCCAGTTCGTGACCGATGTCGCCGTCCACGGCTGGGATCTTGCGCGGGGGATCGGGGCGGACGACACGATCGACCCGGTGATGGTCGACGCCCTGTTGCCGGGCATCGAGGAGAACGCCGATTCCATCGCCGGCAGTGGCTCCTTCGGTCACCCGGTCGACGTGCCCGCCGACGCGGACGACCAGACCCGGATGCTCGCGCTGCTGGGCCGCCGTCGCTGACGGTGCGGGGGTTTCGAACGCCCCGAACGCGACGGCGCTACCGTCGGGGGATGAGTGCCCTTCTCAGAACCGTGGTCACACCGTTTCTGATCTTGACGGCATGTACGGCCCAGGGCACTGGCACTGGCACTGGCACTGGCACTGGCTCTGCTGGCGTGACGACCGTCCCTGTGTCGACGGCCGCCGCGAGTCGCCCCCTTTCCTCGACCGTCTCAACCCCGCCGGCCCCCACTTCGGTGGCCGTGACCACCACTCGCTCCGCCGCCGCCCTCGCAGCCACGACACCGCCGGCCGTCACCGCCACCTCCGCATCGGGCGCGAAGGTCGGCACCAGCGGGCTCACGGCCTTCACCTGGTCGCAGCGGCGCGTCACGGCGGCGGATCTGCCGCACTCGTGGCGACGCGGCTGCCCCGTGGCCCCGTCCGCTCTGCGGGCGTTGACGCTGCGGTTCTACGGCTTCGACGGCCATTCGCATCTCGGGGTACTCGTGGTCGCGGCCTCATCGGTCACCAACGTGGTCGCCGTCTTCCGGCAGTTGTACGCCCAGCGCTTCCCCGTCAGGCGGATGATCCCGGTCGACGCCTACGGCGGCAGCGACGACCGCTCGGTGGCGGCCGACAACACGGCCGGCTTCAACTGCCGGAAAGCGGTCACGACGGGGCCGGCGTCCTGGTCGATGCACGCGTACGGGCTGGCGATCGACATCGACCCGGTGGAGAACCCGTACATCGAAGGCGGCCGCGTCATCCCGCCGGCAGGGTCCGCGTTCGTGAACCGGTCGCGGGTGCGGCCCGGGATGGCGCGCCCGGGAAGCACGGTGGTCTCGGCGTTCGCCCGTCGCGGCTGGAAGTGGGGCGGCACGTGGTCCGATCCCGACTACCAGCACTTCAGCACCAACGGCCGCTGAACGCGCCACCGTCCTCTACCGGTGATGCCGCGCACGGCCCTCCCGTATCGTCACCCTGGGGGCGTGACAGAGGAGGAACGGTGCCGGAGCTGCAGGACGTGCTGGACCGCGCGGCGGCAGGCGGGCGCATCTCGCCTGCGGAAGCTCTCGAGCTGTACGTTCACGCGCCGCTCCAGGCACTCGGTGAGGCCGCCAATGCCGCCCGGCTGCGCCGTTTCGGTGACAACGTCGCGACGTACATCATCGATCGCAACATCAACTACACGAACGTCTGCGTGACCGCCTGCAAGTTCTGCGCCTTTTACCGCGCGCCGAAGCACGAGGAAGGCTGGTCGCGCTCGCTCGAGGACATCCTTCGCCGCTGCGAGGAGACGGTCACGCTCGGCGGGACGCAGATCATGTTCCAGGGCGGTCACAACCCCGACTTCGGGATCGAGTTCTACGAGACGTTGTTCTCGACGGTGAAGGCCGCGTACCCCTCGCTCACGCTGCACTCGCTCGGCGGGTCCGAGGTCGTGCACATCTCGCGGGTGTCGGGGATCTCGTTCGCCGAGGTCATCACGCGTTTGAAGGCAGCCGGCCTCGACTCCTTCGCCGGTGCGGGCGCCGAGATCCTGGTGGCCCGGCCGCGCACGGCGATCGCGCCGCTCAAAGAGTCCGGCGAGACGTGGCTTGAGGTCATGGAGACCGCGCACGGGCTCGGGATGGAGTCGACGGCGACGTTCATGATGGGCACCGGTGAGACGAACGCCGAGCGCATCGAGCACCTGCGGATGATCCGCGACGTACAGGACCGCACGGGCGGCTTCCGGTCGTTCATCCCGTGGACGTACCAGCCCGAGAACAACCACCTCAAGGGCCGCACGCAGGCCACCAGCCTCGAGTACCTGCGCCTGGTCGCCCTCGCCCGGCTGTTCTTCGACAACGTGAAGCACCTGCAGGGCTCCTGGCTGACCACCGGCAAGGACGTCGGTCAGCTCACCCTGCACATGGGCGCCGACGACCTCGGCTCGGTGATGCTGGAGGAGAACGTCGTCTCCAGCGCGGGCGCGAAGCACCGCAGCAACCGCATGGAGCTCATCCACATGATCCGCACGGCCGACCGCATCCCGGCCCAGCGCGACACCCTCTACAACCACCTGCTCGTCCACCGCGACCCCGCCGAGGACCCGGTGACGCCCGAGGTGCGCTCGCACGTCAGCTCCACCGCGCTGACCCTCACCCCCGCCTAGCCTCTCCCATCCCGTTGCGTG
>JAVEEB010000256.1 GCA_030840665.1 Frankiaceae bacterium
GACACCGAGGGCTACGACGCGGCGGCCAAGGCGGCGATCCTCGCGAGCATCGCCTTCCACACCCGCGTCAGCCTCGCGGACGTCTATCGCGAGGGCATCACGAAGGTGCGCGCCGAGGACATTGCGGACGCGAAGGCCGTCGGCTCGGTCGTGAAGCTGCTGGCGATCGCGGAGCGCGACGGCGATTCCATCGGCGTGCGCGTGCACCCGGTCATGATCCCGCGGACGCACCCGCTCGCCAGTGTTCGCGAGGCGTACAACGCGGTGTTCGTCGAGGCGGAAGCGGCGGGCCAGCTCATGTTCTACGGCAGAGGCGCCGGCGGCGCCCCGACGGCCAGCGCGGTCTTGGGCGACCTCGTGGTGGCCGCCCGCAACCGGGTGACCGACGCCCGGGCGATGGGGGAGTCGGCGTACGCAGAACTGCGCATCCGGCCCGTCGGCGAGTCGATCACGCGCTATCACGTCAGCCTCGACGTGGCCGACAAGCCGGGTGTGCTGGCCGCGGTCGCCGCGGCATTCGCCCGGCAGAACGTGTCGATCCAGACCGTGCGTCAAGAGGGTCGTGGCGGCGAGGCGAAACTGGTCATCGTGACGCACCGCGGCACTGAGGCCGGCCTGGCCACGACCGTGGAAGAGTTGCGGCGGCTCGACGTCGTGCGAGCCGTTGCCGGAGTCATGCGAGTGGAAGGCGAGGAAACCCCGTGAGTCAGTGGCGTGGCGTGATCGAGGAGTACCGCGACAGGTTGCCCGTGACCGCGGACACCCCGGTGGTGACGTTGCTCGAAGGTGGCACCCCTCTCGTGCCGGCACCGTTGCTGTCCAAGCGCGTCGGCGGCGAGGTCTTCCTGAAGGTCGAGGGCGCCAACCCGACCGGTTCCTTCAAGGACCGCGGCATGACGATGGCGATCTCGATGGCCAAGGGTGAAGGGGCCAAGGCCGTCATCTGCGCGTCGACCGGCAACACGTCCGCCTCGGCCGCGGCCTACGCGGTGCGGGCCGGGATGACGTGCGCGGTGCTCATCCCCGCCGGAAAGATCGCGATGGGCAAGCTGGCGCAGGCCCTCGTGCACGGCGCGAAGTTGCTCGAGGTCGACGGCAACTTCGACGACTGCCTCACGCTGACCCGCGAGCTGGGTGACAACTACCCGGTCGCGATCGTCAACTCCATCAACCCCTACCGCATCGCCGGCCAGAAGAGCGCCGCGTGGGAGATCGTCGACGTGCTCGGTGACGCCCCGGACATCCACTGCCTCCCGGTCGGCAACGCGGGCAACATCACCGCGTACTGGGCCGGTTACGTCGAGTACGCGGCCGACGGGTTGTCGACGAAGCGGCCGGTCATGCGCGGCTTCCAGGCTGCCGGCGCGGCGCCGATCGTCCTGGGCGAAGCGGTGGCCAAGCCGATGACGATCGCGACCGCCATCCGCATCGGCAACCCGGCCTCGTGGAAGCAGGCAGTGGCCGCTCGGGACGAGTCCGGCGGGTCGATCGATTCCGTTACCGACAAGCAAATTCTCGAGGCCTACCGGTTGCTGGCGCGCACGGAGGGTGTGTTCGTGGAGCCCTCCAGCGCAGCGTCGGTGGCCGGGCTGATCAAGGCGCATGGCGAGGGCCTCATCCCGCCCGGCTCGCGGATCGTCTGCACCGTGACGGGCAACGGCCTCAAGGACCCGGAGTGGGCCATCGCGGGTGCACCGAAGCCCGTTCAGATCCAGCCGAAGGTCGACCAGGCAGCAGAAGCGCTGGGGTTGATCTGACGCATGGCTGGACCGTCCTTTCGAGGGCAAGCCGTCCGGGTGCAGGTGCCGGCCACGTCGGCGAACCTCGGGCCCGGCTTCGACGCACTGGGCCTTGCCCTGGGCCTGTACGACGAGATCGCCGTTCGGGTCGCCGAGTCGGGGCTGTCGGTCGATGTCTCGGGCGAAGCCGCCGACGAGGTACGCAGGGATGAACGGCACCTCGTCGTGTCCACGATGCGCAAGGCGTTCGATGCCCTGGGCGGACAGCCGCGCGGGCTCGAGGTCCGCTGCCTGAATCGGATCCCACACGGCCGGGGCCTGGGCTCGTCCTCAGCGGCGATCGTGGCCGGCATCGTGGCAGCGCGGGCGCTCATCCTCGGCGGCGAGGAATCCATGGACGATGCGGCGGCGTTGGAGCTCGCAACACGCATCGAGGGTCACCCCGACAACGTCGCAGCGTGCCTTCTGGGCGGCGCGACGATCGCGTGGATGGACGGCGACCGGGCCAGCGCAACGCGTTTCGAGCCGGCGTCGTCGCTCACGCCCGTCGTCTTCGTGCCGCACACCTCGCTCAAGACCAAGAAGGCCCGCCGGCTGCTGCCCGAGTCGGTGCCGCATGCGGACGCTTCGTTCAACGCGGGCCGGGCGGCGCTCCTCGTGGAGGCGCTGTCCCGGCGTACCGACCTCTTGTTCGCAGCCACCGAGGATCGACTCCACCAGGGCTATCGCGCCGAGGCCATGCCCCGTTCTGCTGCTCTCATCGAGGCGTTGCGGGCCGATGGCATCGCGGCGGTCGTCTCGGGCGCCGGGCCGAGCATTCTGGCGTTGCCGTCGCCGGCCGCGGCGGAGGACCTGTTGGCGAGGGCGCCTCGAGGCTGGCGCGCATGGCGCTTACCGGTCGACCTTGATGGGGCCCAAGCGTCGGCTCTGCGCCTCTGACCTCTGCGCGGGCCGCCCGCGCGCCCCATCCTCTTCGCGATTGCGAGTCGACGAACGTTTTGTACGGATTTGCGGCCGGCTCGCTACGGGCTCGACCTGTTGGGGAGTTGCGCCGACGACAACACGTAAGACCCGCTAGAGTCATCCACGTTGGCGGCGCCGGGGGGCGACGAGTAGTGTTGCCGGGGAACGGCCCTGTGTTCAGGGCGTTCGACGTTGCCCGGATCTCGGCGCGGCGTTCGGTTTCCCCCGCAGTGCCTGCATATCTTTGTTGGATTGCAGCCCGGAAGGGTTTCCGATCTCCAGACGTTGGCATTCAGCATCCGGCCGCGGCGCGGAGCAGCTCACTATCTGCTGCTCCCCGCGGACGTCACACCCACATTCGTCCCGCCACTCTTAGGCGGGCATAGAGCGACGTTCTCGTCGCTGCACGATCGACTGTCCAGTCGCTCCTGGCAGTCGTCACAGGAAGGACCTGCGTGAGCGAATCAACAGAAGTCCTCTCGGGCACACAATCCGAGCAGGCAGACGGCGCCGCGAAGACCACCCGACGCCGGAGCGGAGGCTTGTCCTCCATGGTGCTCCCCGAGCTTCAGGCGATGGCCGGCCAGCTCGGCATCACCGGAGCTTCAAAAATGCGCAAGGGCGACATCATCGCCGCAATCCAGGAGCGTCAGACCGCGAGCCCGGCTCCGGCCGCGGCAGCACCGGCCGCAGCTCCGGCCACAACTCCCCGCCGTCGTGCGAGCGCAGCTTCAGCCGCGCCGGCGAGCGAAGAGCCAGTGCCAGCCCCGACGGCGTCGCCTGAGGCCACGACATCGGGCGACGAACGACCGGTACGGGACCGCCAGCGTGGCCGTGCCCGAGCAGACCGTCCGGAACGCGTCGACGCCGAGAGCGTGACCCGGTCCGACGCCCACGTTGACGCCGACAACGACGCCGACACCCGCACCGATGGCCGCGGCGAACAAGCGCACGACGGCAACCGGGATCGCGGTCAAGGCGACGGGTTCCGCGATCGTGGTGCACGCCTCGACAACGACGGAAATCGCAATGACAGCAACCGCAATGACGGCAACCGTGATCGTGGCGCGCGCACGGAAAGCGACGGCAGCCGCACGGAGAGCAACCGCAACGACGGCAACCGTGATCGCGGTCCGCGCAACGACAACGACGGCAACCGTGAGCGTGGTCCGCGCAACGACAATGCCAACCGCAATGACGGAAGCCGCAATGACGGCAACCGTGATCGTGGCCCGCGCAACGACAATGCGCGTAACGACAATGCGCGTAATGACAATGCATCGCGAAACGACAATGCCCGCAACGACAATGCCCAGGGCAATCGCAACGACAGCCCGCGCAACGAGAACGGCCGCGACCGCGGCCCCCGTCAGGACGGTGCGGACCTCGGTCCGACCAGGGACGACGAGTTCGGCGGCGGTCCCCGCCGCGGCCGGCGTCGCGAACGCGAGTTCGGCGCCCGCAACCAGCGCGACCGCGGCCCGCGTGGCCAGCGTGACCGTTTCGCCCCGGGTAGCGGCAACGAGGCCGAGCCGATCATCAACGACGACGACATTCTGGTGCCCGTTGCCGGCATTCTCGACGTGCTCGACAGTTACGCGTTCGTCCGTACGTCCGGCTACTTGCCGGGCCCGAACGACGTCTACGTCTCGCTCGCCCAGGTCCGCCGCTACAACCTGCGCAAGGGCGATGCGGTCACCGGTGCCGTCAAGCAGCCGCGGGACGGCGAGCGCAAGGACAAGTTCAACGCGCTCGTCCGGCTCGACACCGTCAACGGCATCAACGGCGACGACAACACCAACCGCGTCGACTTCGGCAAGCTGACACCGCTCTACCCGCAGGACCGCCTGCGCCTCGAGTCGGAGGGCAACCTCACGACCCGCATGATCGACCTCATCGCGCCGATCGGTAAGGGTCAGCGTGGCCTCATCGTCTCGCCGCCGAAAGCCGGAAAGACGATGGTGCTGCAGGCGATCGCCAACGCGATCACCCGCAACAACCCCGAGTGCCACCTGATGGTCGTGCTTGTCGACGAGCGTCCGGAAGAGGTCACCGACATGACGCGCTCGGTCAAGGGTGAGGTCATCGCCTCCACCTTCGACCGTCCCGCCGAGGACCACACAATCGTTGCCGAGCTTGCGATCGAGCGCGCCAAGCGCCTTGTCGAGCTGGGCCACGACGTCGTGATCCTGCTCGACTCGATCACCCGTCTCGGCCGTGCGTACAACCTCGCGGCCCCGGCATCCGGGCGCATCCTGTCCGGTGGCGTCGACTCCACGGCGCTCTACCCGCCGAAGCGCTTCTTCGGTGCCGCCCGCAACATCGAGGACGGCGGCTCGCTGACGATCCTCGCAACGGCGCTGGTGGAGACCGGCTCCAAGATGGACGAGGTCATCTTCGAAGAGTTCAAGGGCACCGGCAACATGGAGCTCAAGCTCGACCGTCGTTTCGCGGACAAGCGCATCTTCCCGGCCGTCGACATCGACGCTTCGGGCACGCGTAAGGAAGAGATCCTCATGGCGCCGGACGAGCTCCAGCTCGTGTGGCGACTGCGCCGTGTTCTCCACGCCCTCGACTCGTTCCAGGCCATCGAGCTCATGCTCGGCAAGCTCAAGGAGACGAAGAGCAACGCGGAGTTCTTGATGCAGATCCAGAAGACCACGTTCGGCGGCGGCGAGTAACAAGCACGTCGTACAAGGAAAAAATCACGTCGTACGACGAGAAATGGCGCCGCTTCTCCAGGAGCGGCGCCATCTCTCTGCGTACAGCCGGTTAGTCAGTGACCCGCGACTTCGTCATCCTTCGTCGACCAGCGCTCGCGGAGCAGGTAGGCGACCGCTTTGGGTTCGCGCTCGCGGGTGAACACGCCCTTGCGGTTGCCGACCACCCGGTTGGTGCCCTGCATGGTCGCGAAGTCGGCGAAGTTCCAGACGTGCTCGCCCACGACGGCGTCGACGCGGGCAAAGACATCGAGGTACGTGGCGACAAGCTCTCGCTGGAACTCCTCGCTCCACATCTGGGCGGGCAGAGAATGCAGGCCTGCCACGGCATCAGCCCCGAACTCGGTGATGATGATGGGCTTGTCGTGCGTGGCCGCCCACGACCGCAGCTCGGCTTCCAGTCTGCGCTCGGCGACGTGCAGGTCGCCGGCGTCGACGTACCAACCGAAGTAGCGGTTGAGGAGTACGACATCGAACAGGTCGGTCACCTGATCCAGGTCGGGGGTGGCGAACGCGACGTTCGCGAAGGCAACCGGACGGGTGTCGTCGAGGTCGCGGGTGAGGGAGGCGAGCGAGGCGAAGTACGGTCGCGATGCCGGTTCCGTCGTCTCCGGCTCGTTGGCGACGGACCACATGATGACGCTGGGGTGGTTCTTGTCGCGCCCCACGAGTTCGCGGATCGCCGTGCGATGGACGGCCAATGTGTCGTCGTCGATGCCGCCGGGCCGGAAGGTACGGGTGTCGTCCACCGCGATCCGGTCGGACATGAGCAGGAGGTTCAACCCGACGGCAGCCGTCTCGTCGATGACGAGAAAGCCCAGGCGGTCGGCGAGGTCGAGAACCTCGTCGGCGTACGGGTAGTGCGACGTGCGGAAGGAGTTGGCGCCGATCCAGCGCATCAAGGCGAAGTCGCGCACCATCCGGGCGTCGTCGTGGCCCTTGCCGCGCCACGGAGCGTCCTCGTGCATCCCGAAGCCACGGAGCTTGATCGGCTCCCCGTTGAGGAGGAGGCGCGACCCCTCGACTTCCACGGTGCGAATCCCGACCGCCAGCGAATAGACGTCGGTTTCGCCCGCGGACTCGTGACGCACCTCCAACGTATACAGGTACGGGCTGTCAGGGGACCAGAGGTGAGCTCCGGCCACCGCCAGTGAGCCGGTGCGGCCCGCGCCCGTCGCGACGATCACGCCCGCCGCGTCACGCAACACGACGGTCGTCGTACCGCGGTCTCCCGGACCCTGATCGCCGGCGACCTCGACGGCGTAATCGACGAGCCCGCGCCCCATCTCGATGGTCGTCCGTACCGTCACATCGGCGATGTGGCACGTGGGTGTCGACAGCAACCAGACGGATCGCGCGAGCCCGGCGTAGTTGTAGAAGTCGTGGAAGTACCGCTGCCGCCGGCGCCCGTCCTCCGCCGTGTCGACCACGCCCGGCGGGATGCTCTGCATCGTCAGGGTGTTGTTGACGCGCACCGTCACCCGGAACGGCTGGCCGGGACGCACGAGCGAGGTCACGTCGAACTCGAAGGGCGTGTAGCCGCCCTCGTGTGAACCGACGCGCACGTCGTCGACCCACACCTCCGCCCGATGCGTGGCGGCGTCGAAACGCAGCACCGACCGCGCAGCGGGGGACGCGTCGGGCAGCAGCACCGTCGTCTGGTACCACACGTCTCCGACGTGCTCACGCTCTTCGGCGGCGACCACGAGGTCGTTGTAACTGGCGGGCACCGGCATCGGCCGGCTCTCCCGCAACGGGGACCGCCACCAATGATCAATCAGCCCGCGCTCCTTTGGATCGAACGCGAACTCCCACAATCCGTCGAGGCGGCGGGCGGTGCGCGACGTCGTCCAGCGAGGGGCAAGCATGACGGCCTTTCTGAGGGTGGGTGCGGTGATGCGGGAAGCGGGCAGGGGCTACTTGACGGCGCCCGCCGTCATGCCCGACACCATGAATCGCTGCAGGAGCAGGAACGCTGCGACGATCGGGATGCTGACGGTCAGCGACGCCGCCATGATCTGGTTCCAGTAGACGTCGTTCTGCGTCACGTAGCCGCGCAGACCGACGGCGAGCGTTCTTGTCGACTGGTCGGTCATCACGGACGCGAAGAGCACCTCGCCCCAGGCCGTCATGAAGGCGTAGATGGCGACGGCGACGATGCCGGGGATCGCAGCCGGCACGACAACGCGGAAGAGCGCACCGAGCGGACCGGCACCGTCGACCATGGCTGCTTCGTCGAGGGCCCGGGGGATCGAATCGAGGTAGCCCGTGAGCATCCAGATCGCGAACGGCAAGGTGAAGGTCATGAACGTGATCGTCAGACCCAACCGGCTGCCGTACAGGTTGATGCCGATGACCTTGCTGATGTTGACAAAGATCACGAACAGGGGCAACAGAAAGAGGATGCCGGGGAACATCTGCGTCGACAGGACGGTGACGGAGAAGGCCTGCCTGCCGCGGAACCGGTAGCGGCTGAGCGAGTACGCAGCCAGCAGGGCGATGACGACCGAGGCGATGGACGACGCGGTCGATACGACGAGGCTGTTAACGAAATAGTGGGCGAGGGGGATCGTCTTCCACATCTCCCGGAACGGCTGGAATGTCACCGTCGACGGCCACCACGTGAACGTCCCCTGCACGTCCTTCAGGGGTTTCAGGGACGACGTGATCATGATGTAGATGGGCACGAGGGTGAAAATCCCGAGCACCACAAGGACAACGCGCCGCGTCCAGCGCAGCGACATCGGCTCACGCATTGTCGGACCTCCTGTTCGTGACAATGAGATAGATGCCGGTCACCAGCAGCAGGAACAGCAGCAGCACCACCGACATCGCGGAGCCGGTCCCGAAGTTCCAGGTCGTGAACGACGTCGTGTAGATGTGCAGCGAAATCAGGTCTGCCTGCACGGGTGGCGTGTCCCCGAAGAGGGTGTACGGCGTCGTGAAGTCGTTGAATGTCCAGAGGAACAGAACGACGAACAGCACGCGGTTGACCGGTGCGAGCAGCGGCAGTGTGACGCGGCGGATCTGGGCCATGACGCCTGCGCCGTCGAGGGTGGCCGCTTCGTACAACTCATCGGGAATGCTCTGCAGACCCGCGCTGATGATGAGGAAGGCGAACGGCCAGGTGCGCCAGATGGTGACGGCCACGAGCATCGGGAAACTGTTGGGACCGATGAGCCAGAACGGCCGGGTGGTCTGCGTGTGCAACTGGTCCACGAGCACGTGGTTGATGACGCCGGTGTCGCGCTGGCCCATGAAGTTCCAGGTGATGACAGACGCGAAGATCGGGAGCGCGAACGGCAGCAGGAACAGGGTGCGCACGATGGCACGGCCGCGGAACGCGCGTTGTGTGAGCACGGCCGCAGTCATCCCGAGCAGCCACGAGAATCCGAGCACCAGGACCGTGTACGTCAAGGTGACGGTGAAGGAATGCAGGAGCGCCTTGCCGGCCGCCCCGTTGACGTTCAGGGCGACACGGTAGTTGTCCAGCCCCGCGGCCGGAGCGTGCCGCCAATTGGCGAGGTAGAGCTGAGTGAGGTGGTAGAAGCTGATGATCACGCCGACGATCATCGGCCCGATATGGATCAGCAGTTCCAGCAGGATCGCCGGCACGAGCAGCAGATACGGCAGCAGTTGCCGTTTGCGCCGCGGGGGTTTTGCGGCGGCCTTGCCGTTCTTCGTGTCGTGACGGACCGGCGTCGCTGTCAGGGTTTCGACCATGCGCACTCCTCGGTGCATGCGACGTGGTGGGGCCGTCGGACGACCCCACCACGTCGGCGTTTCGATGCTCGCGTGGCGACTAGCTCGTCACCTGGGCTTGTGCCGCTGCCAGTGCTTGGTGAATCTCGTCAGCGGTCACCGTCTTTCCGGTGGCGGCCTCTGCCATGAAGTTCGTCATGGCGGTGCCGACGAGCGTCTCGAACTGGCTCTCCGCCGGGACGGGCGGCATGGGTGCCGCGCTGTTGGCGAGGATGTCCTTGAACACCGTGACGTTCGGCGTCTGGAAGGCCGGATCGGTGTACGCCGACTGGATCGACGGCAGCGAGCCGTACGTCTTGTTGAGGATCATCTGCTCGTCGGTGCTCGTCATGAAGTTGACGAACTTCAGAGCCGCGTCCTGGTACTTCGTGTTCTTGAAGACGCCGAGGTTGATGCCGGCGACCATGCTCGTGATCTTCTTGCCACCGGCGGGCATGGTGGCCGGGAGCGGGATCGGCGCGACACCGATGTCAGCGTCGTTCATGCCGAAGTTCTTCAGGGAGCCCGAGGCCGCCTGCCAGAACACCATGGACGTCACGCCCGTCGCGAAGTCCTTGAGCGCGTCGGTGCCCTTCGAGTACTGACCGTCGGACGGGTTGACGATCTTGTCCGTCTGCATGAAGTCGACGTACTGCTTGATGGCCGCGACGTTCTGCGGCGTGTCGAACGTCGCCTTGCCCGCGGCGTCGAAGAACGAGCCGCCCTGCTGCTGGCTGAGCATGAATGCGCTGTGGATGTTCTCCGTCTTGCTGCCACCCTCGAGGGCGAGTGCCCAGTGGCTCGCCGTCGTGAGTTTCTTGGCGTCGGCCGTGAACTCGTCCCACGTCGCGGGCGGCGCCGTGATGCCGGCGGCGGCGAACTGCTTCTTGTTGTAGTACAGGCCGTACGCGAGGCTGTAGATCGGCACCGCTGTCGGCGGCTGGCCCGTGGCGCCGGTCGCCGACAGGCTGCCTGCGAGGAACTTGTCCTTGCCGCCGATCTTCGCCATCGCGGCGTCATCGAACGGCAGGAAGGCCCCGGTCGCCTGGACGGATGCCGACCACGTGTTGCCGATGTTGACGACGTCCGGGCCCTGGCCCGAGGTGGTGGCCGCGAGCACGCGGTTGAGGAGGTCGGACCACGGGACGACCTCGACGTTGACCGTGATGCCGGTCTGCGCCTTGAACTTGTCCAGCTCCGGCTGGAGCACGGCCTTGTCGTTCTCGAGGCTCGTGCCCTGGTTGCTCGCCCAGTAGGTCAGGGTCTGGCCCTTGTCGGCCATCGGGTCGCCGGTGGCACCGGACGCCGAGGCCCCGCCTGAGCTGCTTGTGCTGCCCGTGCTGCCAGCACTGCTCGAGCTGCTCGAACTGCAGGCCGCGAGTGGCGCGAGAACCAGCGCCATGGCGGTCGCGGTCGCGATCTTGGAGAGTCGCACGTTGTTTCCTTCCGATTCGAGGAGCCGAGGGTTTGACACCGTCGGGGTGGCGGGCGGACTCGGTAATCGAGTTCCTGCACCCCTTCCTCCAAGTGTTGTAGCATTCCCGTCGATCGGCGTTGAGTCAAGGCAAGAAGCCCGGCATTTCAACTTTGTTACCAACTTCTTGGCCGGTTGGGCGTAAGGAAATTCGGGAATCGGCACGGCTCGCCGACATCGCCCGGCGGCGGGGCTGATCTATGCTGCGGCGACGCGGAGCGGGACCGATGTGCCGGGCCGGCTGTAGAGGAGCGCGATTCGATGGCGAGGCCCCGCACGACCAACCCGCGGGACCTCCGCAAGAGCAACCGCGCCACGGCATTGACGGCGGTCTACTTCGACGGGCCGATGAGCAGGCAGGGCATCGCCGACGCTGCGGGCGTCAGCCCCGCCACGGTGAGCAACCTGGTCACGGAGCTCCTCGAGCAGGGCGCGATCGTCGAATCCGGCGCGCAGGAATCCGCCGGCGGTCGCCCGCGTGCCCTGCTGCGAATGAATCCCGACTACGGGTTCGTCGTCGGTGTCGATGTCGGTGAAACCGCTGTGCTGGTGGAGATTTTCGACCTCGAGATGAAGGTGCGCGCGTCCCACAGCGCGACGCCCGAGTCGCCGGGCCTGGATGCCGCGGAGACGGTGGAGCAGATCCTCGACGGGCTCGACCGCGTGATTGCGGAGTCGGGCGTCGACCCCGCGCTCATCCTCGGCGTCGGCGTGGGTGTCCCCGGGCTCGTCGAACACGGCAGCGACGCAGCGGTGTATGCGCAGACCCTCGGTTGGGACGGCGTGCCGATCGGCGCGCTGCTCCGCAAGGGCACAGATCTGCCGTTGGTCATCGACAACGGTGCCACCGCATTTGGTCAGGCGGAGAAGTGGTTCGGCGCGGGGCGCGGCGCGGAGGACGCGGTCATCGTGCTGCTCGGCACGGGCACCGGCGTCAGCATCTTCACCGACGGTGAGCCGTACCGCGGCGCGTCCAGCAGCGCGGGCGAATGGGGCCACACGACGGTTGTGGTCGACGGCCGGCTCTGCCGGTGCGGGGCGTCGGGCTGCCTGGAGGCCTACGTCGGCGGCCGGGCGATCGTCGACCGGTACGACCAGCTGCGCCGCCGCCCGCCGGCCAGCACCGGTGGCGACCTCGTCGACCGGATGACCGGGATCGCGCACGCCGGTCCGGCCGACCGGTCGGCCACGAAGGTGATGAGCGAGACGGCCACCTACCTCGGCGCGGGCATTGCCGACCTGATCAACCTGTTCAACCCCGAACGCATCGTCGTGGGCGGTTGGGTCGCCCAGCTGTTGGGCGCCGAACTGCTCGCGGCGGCCCGGGACGTCGCTTCCCGCCACGCACTGCGGATGCCGTTTCGCGACGTGGCCATCGTGGCGGCGGAGTTGGGCCGGGACGCAGTCGCGCTCGGAGCCGCGACGTTGCCGATGAGCCGCTTCCTGGCCTCCGGAGCCGAACACCCCCCGCGCTGACCGGCTGGGAACGGGCTCGGGCTCCACCGTATTGCGATTGCGTCCTTGCGATTGCGTCCCGGGATGTCAACCGATTCTCCGGGGGCCGCGTCTCATGGGCAGGTCGGCAACTTGCCGTACCGCATGACAAGGAGGTGCGCGATGTTCGACACCGCGCGCAGGACCGTCGCCGTCCTGGCCACGGCCGGCCTACTGCCCGTCCTCGGCGCCGGCACGGCCGACGCCGTCGTGACGGCCCCGTACGGCACGGCGCCCGTCATCGCGAGCCACCCGGGTACGGGCACGCCACTCGTCACCGGCCTCCGGAGCGGCCGGCACGTCGGCTTCGACCGTCTGGTGCTGCAGTTCGCAGGCCGCATGCCGAGCTACGACATCCGTTACGTGCCGCAGCTCTACCAGGACGGCTCGGGAAATCTGGTGTCGCTGGCCGGCGCGAAGGACCTGCAGATCCGGCTCGACGGCACCGCTGCGCACACGGCCTCCGGCACCAGTTCGCTGACGACGAGCACTCATGGGACGCCGCTGTTTCCCGCGCTGCGCGAGTGGAAGCTGATCGGTGACTTCGAAGGCGTCGTGACGATCGGCGCCGGCGTTCGCGAGACCCTCCCGTTCCGCGTCATCGAGCTGTCGAACCCGCGGCGGCTCGTGATCGACGTCCTGCACCCGCTGCCAGCCCTGACAAGCACGGCGCCGAAGTCGGGCGCCCCGCTCGCGACCAGCGCGGCGCAGCTCACCGGGATCCGCATCGCGACGCATGCCACGTACGACAGAGTTGTGTTCCAGTTCAGCGGAAAGGCGCCGGGTTACGACGTGAGATACGTGCCAGTCGTGTACGCCGACGCGTCCGGCCAGCCGGTTTCCCTCAACGGCAGCGCTTTCCTCAACGTGACCTTCAAGCCGGCGGCCGCGCACCGCGACGACGGCACGTCGACGTACACGGGCTCCCGCGACCTCAAGCGGTCGACCGGGCAGGTCCGTGAGGTTGAGTTGTCCGGCGATTTCGAAGCGGTGCTGAGTTTCGGGATCGGCCTGCACA
>JAVEEB010000271.1 GCA_030840665.1 Frankiaceae bacterium
AGACGAAGTAGCCGCGGATGTCGATGCCGTCGTCGATCATCTCGCCGATGGCCGTCAAGTGACCCTTGATGTACGACGTGCGCTGCGCATCGTGGACGTGCCCATCGGGAGCAACGGAGTCGTCGTACGCTGCGCCGTTTTCCGTGATGTAGAACGGAATCTCGCCGTATTCGGCGGTGATCCGCTTGAGCAGGTGCGTCAGTCCCTTGGGCTCGACGGCCCATCCCATCGCCGTGTGCTCCACGTCCATGCGGACGTGTCCGATGCCGGCGCGGCCGGGCCACTGCGGGGTATCCGCGGTCGCGGGGGCGGGGGTCACCTTCTCCGGGCCGTAGAAGTTGATGCCCAGGTAGTCCGTCGGCGCGGCGATGATCGCCCCGTCGCCGTCCTGGATGTGCGCCGCCGGGTCGGTGACGAGGGCGATCTCGGCGAGCACCTCGTCGGTGTAGCGACCGAGGTAGAGCGGGTCGAGGAACAGCTTGTTGCCCAGGTCCATGCGACGGGCCGCCTCGACGTCCGCCGGGCTGTCCGTGGCCGGCAGGATGCTGGCGGGGTTGAGCACGATGCCGATCGGCGCGGTGATGTTCGCCGCGCGCAGTGCTTGGGCCCCGAGGCCGTGGGCGAGCAGCAGGTTGTGGGCGGCGACGACGGCGTCCGCGACGTTCTTGCGGCCGGGTGCGTGTTCGCCGGTGAAGTATCCGAGGAACGACGAGCACCACGGCTCGTTCAGCGTCGTCCAGCCGGCGACCCGGTCGCCGAGGTGGGCGGCAACGATCCCGGCGTACTCGGCGAAGCGGTACGCCGTGTCGCGCACCGGCCAGCCGCCCGCGTCCTCGAGCGTCTGCGGGAGGTCCCAGTGGTAAAGCGTCACCCAGGGCTGCAGGTCCGCGGCGAGCAGGCCGTCGATGAGGCGGTCGTAGTAGTCGAGACCCCGCTGGTTGACCTTGCCCGAGCCGGAGGGCTGGATGCGCGGCCACGCGATGGAAAAGCGATAGGCGTCCAGGTGCAGGCCCTGCATCATCTGGATGTCCTGGGGATACCGGGTGTACTGCTCCGCGCCGTGTTCGCCGCTGTCGCCGTTGAGGATCGCCCCCGGCACCTTGCAGAACGTGTCCCAGATGCTTGGCCCGCGCCCGTCCGCGTCGATGGCACCCTCGACCTGGTAGGCGGCGGTGGCGGCGCCCCACACGAAGTTGTCGGGAAACGTCACTTGGTCGGTCACGGTCGAGTCTCCTAGGGCGCGAGCGAAGGCCCCAGGTTATCCGTGATCGCCGCCGCGCGTGGCACCGCTCCCACAATTGGTCTGGACAAGTTGGGTCCGACCTTCGGGCATGGGCACGGAGGCTAGGGCAGCCAGACCCGGAATTCGGCTTCGGGCATCGGCCGCGCGATCACGTACCCCTGGATGCGGTCGCAGTGCATCGCGGCCAGCCGCTGCAGCGTCGGCAGGTCTTCGACGCCTTCGGCCACTGTGCCCATCCCGAGCGTGCGGGCGAGTTGCAGGACCATCGTGACGATCGCGCCGTTCGACGGGTCCGACAGCATGGTGGTCACGAACGTCCTATCGATCTTGAGAGTCACCACTGGCAGTCGTTGGAGGTAGGACAGCGAGCTGTAGCCGGTGCCGAAGTCGTCGATCCCCAGCCCTACGCCGAGGTCGGACAGGGCGGCCAGCATCGAATGGGCGGCGGCGATGTCGGTCATCACGGTCGTCTCGGTGAGCTCGAGTTCCAGGAGCGCCGGCGACATGCCGTTGGCGACCAGCGCGGCCGCTATGGACTGCGCAATCCCCGGAGTCTGCAAGTCCGTCGCCGACAGGTTGACCGCCACTCCCACGGTCGGCTTGACGGCTTGCCAGTCGGAGCAGGCGCGCAGGGCCGATTCGACTGCCCACGCCGTGAGCCCCGGCATGAGCCCGCTCTCCTCCGCGAGGGGGACGAAGACCTCCGGTGGGATCGGCCCGAACTCGGGATGCGTCCACCGGGCGAGGGCCTCCGCTGCGCTGAGCCCGCCGGTCTCGGCGTCGACGATGGGCTGGAAGGCCAGCGAGAGGTCGCCGGCCGCCAGGGCCTCGCGGAGATCGATCGTGAGCCGTTCGCGATGCGTGACGCGGCTCCGCAGTCCGGCGCTGTGCTGCCGGACGGTGCGCCCCTCACGCCGGGCCTCGGTGAGTGCGATGTCGGCGGAGTGCATGAGCTCCTGCGCAGTGGCGCCGTCGTCGGGCGACACTGCGACGCCGATGTGGACGGGCAACCGGTGCACGCCGCCGTTCACGACGACGGGAGCGTGAAAGGCGACCATCAGACGCGCGGTGACGACGTTCTCGGCGTCCACGATGCCGTCTGCCGCGAGCATGACCGCGAACTCGTCCGACCCGAGTCGGGCTACGCACTCATCGCCACCGTTCGTGACCGACGCGGCCAGGACGGAGTTCAGCCGGTCCGCCAGCTCGCGCACGACGCCCGCAGCCGGCAGATGGCCGTAGCGGTCCTCCAACCCGTGCAGATCCGGGATGTCGATCAGCGCCACGATGGTCGGCTCGGATGCGGTGATACGGCGGTCGAGGAACTCAAGGAACAAGCGCCGGTTTGCCAGGCCCGTCAACGAATCGTGCGTTGCCAGGTGTACGAGCTGTTGGTTCTGCTCGTGCTGAAATGTGATGTCCTCCAGCTGCACCGAAAACAGCGTCTCCCCGCCACCCTCATTGGGGATCACCTGCGCCGACACCGACGTCCAGACATTGTGCCCGTCGGCGTGAATGCATTGCGTGTGCAAGGTGCCCGACGGAAAGTCGCCTGCGAGCAACTGCCGCAACAGTTCCTGCTTTTCGTGCACGTGTGAAGGGAGTGTGATCGACACGAAATTGCGGCTCAACAACTCCGCCTCGGTGTAACCGAGGATGCGCGTCATCGCCGCGTTGACGAGCCGGAAG
>JAVEEB010000337.1 GCA_030840665.1 Frankiaceae bacterium
GCCTGGAATACGGCCACTCGCCGCCAGGGAGGCTGGGGCTCCTAGAGGACGCCGCGGCGACCGGGGCGACGCTGTGCATCGCCGGGAGGCGGAGCCACACCGTGCGCAACGAGTCCGATGCCGACGCGCGCGCGTACGTCGTCTTCTCACCCGGAGGAGCGATCGAGGACTTCTTCCGAGCCGCCGCGGCGCTCTCGAGCGGCGACCGAACCCCGGCACCCGAGGACGTCCAGGCGCTGGCAGCGGCGCATGGCGTCGAGATGACCGGTCCGGTACCGGCCTAGATTCGTGACGTACAAGGACAACCTGGCCATGGCGGAGGCAAGCATCACCGAAGGGGAGCTCGCCCAGCTCGTCCGGAGCACCGAGGACGCCACCTCGGCCTACATGCGCGCAGACATGAACCGCTACCTCGCGCTGACGCGCCACGCCGCGGCTTCACGCTGATGCAGCCGTTGGCGGGGCACCCGCCCGCTCTGCGGGTCACCCAGGTGTATCGCCGCGAGGGCTCAGACTGGCAGGTGGTGCACCGCCACGCCGACCCACTCCTCCATGCCATCGACCTGGAGCAGGCGGCCGCGCTCGCCCGCGGCTGACCCACGCTTGGGGTGAAGGGTTACCTGCTCACACCGGAGGCGGCGTATGGCCACGTCCGCCTCAGCGGGTGACGCGGGCGCTGGTGCTGGTCGAGACCTGCGCGCCCGGCCCCGAGGCGGTCACCGCAACTCGCAGGTAGAGGTGACCCGTACGTTGCAGTCGCGCCCGGCTTGACTGAGTGAGGCCGACGGAGAAGCTCGTCCGCGCGCCCGCGGAGGCGGTCAGCGTGCCGTGACCGGCGCGCCGGGCGCCGCGTCGGATGACGACCTCGAGCGCCGCACCCGCGGGGCCCACGGCGACGCTTCCGCGCACACGGCCGCCGCCTGCCCGGCGCTCGACGTGCAGGTCGCTGATCGTCAGCGACTGCGCCGCTCTCACCGCCGGGGGCGTGGCCAGGACGCCATCCGGCTGGTGCGCGTAGACGACACCCGGCACGGCGAACGTAGCGAGCGCGGCGATGACGAGGCGCCTCATCTGCCCACTTGTTTCCCTGTTTCGAGGCGTTCTAGTTCTGGCTGTGGACCAGTTGTGCGAGCTCGGTGCGTTGGCGTTCGGTGAGCGTGCCGACTGCCTTTATCGGTGAGATGCGACATTGCGCGAGGATCTTGTGGGCCCTGACGCGCCCATAGGTGGGCGCGGCGAGCAGCAGGTCGAGGGCCGTGGCGCTCTGCACGTACTGCGGCGGATCGAGCAGGACGGTGTAGATCATGCAGCGTCCCGACTTGAGGTCGCTCTTGAGCTTCGCTCGCCGCGCCCGGACGTTGTTTGCGCGCTCGAGCGCGTCCAGCCGCTGGGTGAGCGAGCGCTCCGGGGCGACTGGCTGGTGATCAGCGGTGCTGGGGTGTGCTGGCATCGGCGCGCTCACCCTCGTGCCCCGGCGTTGTCGGCCGGTGAGTCGCAGCAGACGCGCCCTCCTGACCGCCTTGCCCTCCGCGACATTCCCCAGTCACCGGTGGTCTGCGAGCAATTGGAACTGTAAGTCTGGTGCATGTCGGAAGCTGTCGGTCGCCTGTGCGCCACGAAGAGCCCCTTTCGATGTGGAATGAAGCTCCGCAGTGGCGATCTGTCCCTGCCGCGGCCCGCTGGAGCCCAGGGCAGTAACTCTACGTAAGCCCTCGCCGAGGTCCGCACGTCCCATTGTCTACGTTCACGTTTGTGTGCTCGACACGAGCGCCCGCCGGTCCACTCCCGCCAGGGGCCGACGTCGGGGAAAACATCTTGCGCGAACCCTTGACGCGGGACCCCGCGTAGGCGAGGCTCGCGCCGAGGGGCCGAGAAAAGTCGGAGGGGAGACTGCGGTGGGGACCATGGGTGGGGTGTTCGCCGCTGTCGCGGCGGCGATGTCGACGGCAGGTCGCACGCGCGCGCGGGGGCGCCTTCTGCGTCCACGGGCCGCAGGGCGATCGCGTGCCGCGGGGGTCGCGATGAGCGCGGTGGCGCTGACGACACTGCTCGCCGCCGCCGTGGCGCCGAGCGGCGCGTCCGCGGCCCCCGGCGTTCCCGATCAACCGACCGTCCTGTTCAGCGAGACCTTCGAGAACAACCCGCAGGCGACGGTCACTCCGCTGACGAGCTACCAGGGCGCCCCGCCGACGAACGAGACCTACAAGACCGATCCGCAATGGGCGCCGGACCGCGTGTCCTGCAACGGCCTGATCACGGCCTTCACCGACCCCACCCCGTACTGCGTCTCCAGAACCGCGGACGCCAACGTGCGGCTCATGGCACGCAAGCTCGGGATCCTCGCCGGTGACCCGACGCCCGACGACAACCACGTCGTCTCGGCCTACACCGACCGAGGGCGGGATCCGGGCGCGAACAACATCGAGCTGGAAACCGTCCAGCCGGTCACGCTGCCCGGATCGGGCAGCCGCTTCCTCGTCTTCAGCGCGGACGTCGCCGACGTGACGTGCGGCCCCTTGCGCCCGTCGCCGGCCACGACGCTCTTCGCGTTCTTCCTCCTGACGGCAGGCCAGGAGATCCCGCTCGCGTCAGCCCCCAGCGACGTCTGCAGCGCCGGCCACGACCTCGGCAACAACGTCATCGGCGGACGGATCTCGTCCGAGGGATCGATCCTGTTCTCGGGGTCGACGCTCGGCGTGCGCCTGCGCAACGGCCAGGCATCCGGGAACGGCAACGACCACGCCTTCGACGACATCCTCGTCTCCGACGCCAGCCCGCGGCTCGACAAGGCCTTCGGCGCCGCGACGGTCACGCGCGGGGACGCGACGTCGCTGACGTTCACCGTCACGAACACGGCGGAGCTCGTCGCCAAGGACGGATGGTCGTTTACCGACAAGCTGCCGGCGGCGCTTCAGGTCGCCACCCCCAACGGGGCATCCACGAACTGCCCGGGCGGCGTCGTGACCACAGCTGCAGATGGCCAGAGCATCAAGGTGACCGGCGACCTCGCGGCGGGACAGAGCTCCTGCACGGTGACGGTGAACGTCCTCGGCGCGCAGGCCGGCGTGGCGTCCAACGGCGCCAATCAGCTGACGACGACGGGGCTGCGCGAGCCCGCGCAGCCGGCGACGGTCACGATCGCCGAGCCGAACGTCGCGCAGTCGGTCACGCCCGCGTGCTCGGACCGCAAGGACAACGACGCCGACGGGAAGATCGACCGCGCGGACTCGGGCTGCGTCTTCAACGGCGTCTACCTGCCGCGCAAGAACAGCGAGGCCTCGATCACGCCGCTCGCGGAGTGCGCCCGCGGCGACCTGCGGTTGACGGACGTCTACGGGCTCCACGGCCGCACCGTGCTGCGCGGCGTCGCCGGACCCCGGTCCGTCGGCGCGAAGGTCACGATCTTCGCGACCTCGTCCGGCA
>JAVEEB010000432.1 GCA_030840665.1 Frankiaceae bacterium
CGGCGGACGAATCGGTTCATCTGGACAGGTTAACCCGGCCGGCCCGTCGTGACCGGAGTTCGGAGGGGCGGCCACGCCCGATCGGCATGACCGCCCCTCGCGTCCGTCGTGTCAGGACATCGATGCCCAGAACGCGCAGTGGTGGTCCGCGCTGAACTGGTTTCCGTTGATCACCTCTGTCCTGCCACCTTCCAGGAACGTGATGCGCAACCGGTCCGGCACGGTGTACCGAGGCCAGTTCGGCAGGTTGCCTTCACCGTTCGGCGTGCCGAACTTCGCGAACTGCGACCAGTAGCTCACCATGAGGCGGGCGAGCTTGAGTTGCGTCGTCGTCAGCGGCGTTGCGATGGTGCTCTGCCAGACGTACGGCACCTCGCCCGAGTGCATCGACCCGGTCGGGAACGACGGTGGGATCACCATGTACGGACGCAGCGGCGTGGTCTCGTCCCGGAACTCGTAGGCATACGTCGGGACCCACATCGAGAGGGAATCCAACACGCCGATCGACGGGCACGAGAAGTCCGTGTCCGTTGAGACGGCCGCCGAGGCGAGCGAGGCCGAGTCGTACGCGCTCACTGGATATTCCGCCAGGACCGTGTCCGCCTTTGCGCCGTACTTCGCGCGGATCTGGGCCTCGTACGCGGCCGCGGTGAGCGGCTGGCGCATCAGGTCGTTCCCTTCGTACACGAAGGCTCGTGTCTCGTGCCGGTTGCTCCCCATGATCACGGGAACGTGGTTGAAGGCTCCCGTTGCGAAGGCCTGAGTCGTGGCGATCGGCTGCGCGCTGCCGCCGACGACCGGCCGCCATGGGACGCCGCTCTTGGCCTGGGCATCGATGATCTCCGCGGGTGTCTTCGCGCGCAGGCAACTGACCATCGTCGCGGCGACGGTGCACCCGATCGCCGTGGTGAAGGCCGCGCCGTTCTTCTGTGCGTCCTCGTGACTGAGCACGCCGCAGTTGCCGATGCTCTCGACGACCGCGCGATCGAACAGGCCGGCCGCCGGCGGCGACGCCATCAACCAGCAGACTGAGCCCGCTCCGGCCGACTGCCCGGCGATGGTGACCTTCTCGGCGTTGCCGCCGAAAGCCCCGATGTTGTCGCGAACCCACTTCAATGCCTGGATCTTGTCGAGATCGCCGTACTGGCCGCTCGACTTCCCGTCGGCAGACTCAGCGTCCAGCCCTGGCACCGAAAGGTAGCCCTCAGCTCCGAGGCGGTAGTTGATCGTCACGACGACGTTGCCGGCCTCCGTCAGCCGGGACGGCATGACGTCGGTGCCCGCGCCGTTCACCCAGCCGCCGCCGTGGAACCACACAAGGACGGGCAGGTTGCTGCTGATCTTCTTGGGGGTCCAGACGTTCAGGTAGAGGCAGTCTTCGTTCCAACTCGCCGGTGAGCCCGGCCGCCAGAACACCGCCGACTGCACGCACTCGTTACCGGGTTTGTTCGCCGCGCGGACGCCGGTCCAACTCGCCGGCGCCGTCGGTGGTTGCCACCGCACCGGCGGGGCCGCGTACGGGATTCCCTGGAACGTGCGGATATTGCCACTCGTGACGCCGCGTACGGCGCCTTGCGCAGTCTGTACAACGGGTCCGCCGGTCTCGGCGGTGTCGCGGGTCGACGCGCCGGCCGCGGTGCTGGCGGGTCCAGCCACTCCGAATACGAGGCCTGGCAGGGCAACTGCGGCGAGGAGGGTACGCGCGAGGCGTCGGTGCGGTCGTGGCTGTCGGTGTGATCGTGGGGACATTTTTGTGCTCCCTTCCCGGCATGCACGCACCCTGGCGTCGTGGCCGATGGGCGACGCACTTCGGAAGTCCGCGAGCGGGTGGAGGTGGATGTCCGGTGAATGACGGGACGACGTTTTTGCGCCGTCGCGGGCACTGTTCTCCGTCCGCACGCGACGTGTCAAGACTGTTCGTCCCGCTAGTCAGTCGGCGAAGAACCTCAACCGGGTCTACGAAAAATGGCCAAACACAGAGTGCCACCGTCGGTCACTCCATGGAGGCAAGGCTCATTGCGTCGTTGCCCGTTGCCTCGGCGAGTTGCTAGGCGCCGCGACGCCGTCGACCGGTCACCGTTGCCCAAGGCACCGGACAACGAACGTCCGGCGGAACGTGCGCCCGTTGACGTCGCGTGCTGATATTCGCGCGGTTCCGCTGTGCTCCACGTGAAGACGAGCAAATTGGTCCTGCGCAGCCAGTGGCTCTGCGCGCAGCACCGGCGGTGCGCTGACAGTCAGTGAGTTCATGACGCCGCCTGCGGCCAGCCGCACCGTCAGGTTGAGCGAGCCGCCGTCCAACACCTCAACAGGGGTGTCCACGACGCCAGCGGGTAGCAGGTCCGCTACCTGGCTGGGCCCTTCAAACTGCAGACACCCGCCGCTGGACATGACACCGGGCACGGCTTGACCGCCAGGCGCTGACGGGGCAGCGACACCGGTCCGAGCACTCGTCGTGCGACCAACGTGCCTAGTGCACCCAGTTGCGAGCGCAACCGCCAGCAGGGCGGCCACTGCGGGCACACGGGCTTTCGATCCATGTCCAGCCAGCGCTCGCACGTCCGTACCCCCACTCTCTCGACGGTCGACATCGATGTCCCCGCGCCCACTATCTACGTCGACGTCCAGTCACGGCCCCGGGCGCACCCTCAAATTGTGTCGAATGCCACAGGGGGTGCAGGCGGTCGCCGTCGGCCGCTCGCGCGCGCGGCTCAAGCCGTCGCCGCACGTGCTGAAGTAGGGCGCGCCCCGTACCGATGCTTCGTGTATGACTCGGGCTCCGAACCGTCGGCTGACATCACGCAACGCGGTCGCTGTCGTTCGATGACGTCCCTAGGCAACGACATTCCCGTTGCGGGGACGCCGACCGGCGGTCTGACCGCTTGTCCGCGCTGCACC
>JAVEEB010000456.1 GCA_030840665.1 Frankiaceae bacterium
CTGGGACCTCACTCCCTCGCGGGCCGTGACCAGCAGCGACTTCGCGCGCGGCATCAAGCGGCAATGCAATCCGGTCGCCGGCGGCGTCTACGCGTCCTACTTCACCGAAGTGATCGCCGGCCTCGCCGAGTTCTGCGCCGGCTTCAGCGCGCTGACGGCCAAGGCGACGGCCAACCAGATCTCGGCGTACATGGAAACGCACGTTGTGGCCGGCCTCGCGACGCCGAACGACCGGACGCTCGTGGTGACCCTCAAGGCGCCCGCCGCGGATTTCCTCAACATGATGGCGCTGACCGCGGCCTCCGCCGTGCCCGTCGAGTCGATGGCCTACCTGCCGGGCAGCCCGGCCTTCCGGGCGAACTTCGTGTCGGACGGTCCGTACAAGGTGGGTGTGCCGTTGAACGGCGCGACGATGACCCTGGTCCGCAACCCGGCCTGGCTGGCCACCAGTGACCCGATCCGGAAGGCGTACGTGGACCAGGTCGACATCGCTCTGGGACGCACGGAGGCGTCCGCGGAGGCGGAGATTGCGGCCGGCTTGGCGGACTTCACCACCGACCTGCCCACCCCCGTGGCGACGGTCGCCGCGCACCCGGGCGACCCGCTCATCGACAGCGTCACGGACGGCGCCACCACCTATCTGCTGCTGAATGCTGCCAGTCCCGTCCTGTCGAAGTCCGCGGTCCGGCAGGCCCTCAACCTCGCGACCGACAAGGCCGCCGTCGTGCGCGTCACCGGCGGGCCGTCCGTCGCGCAGCCGGTGAACACGATCCTGACTCCGCAGATCCTCGGTTACCGCCCGTCGTCCCGATACGTGACGCCCGCTGACGCGGGCGACCCCGCCGCCGCGGTGGCGTTGCTCGGGCAGGCCGGCTTCCCGAAGGGGCTCGCGCTTCGCCTCGCCTACGCCGACTCCGGGGCGAACCCGCTGATCGCGCAGGCGGTCCGCGACTCGTGGCGGGCGGCCGGCATCTCGGTGACACTGGTCCCGCTGGATGCGCCGGGCCTGCAGGCGCTCGTCTCGAACCGCTCGCGGCGCGCCCCCACGTGGGACGTCGTCCTCACCCGGTGGCCGCCGAGCTGGTACGGCGACGCCGCGCGCACGTTCTTCGCGATGCTCCTCCGCACCGGTGCCCCCGCCAACAACGGCCGCTACAGCAACCCCGCCGTCGACGCGCTGATCAAGCTGGCGCTGGCCGAGCCGGACGCCAACCGGGCTGCCGACATCTGGTCGCGGGCCGACGCCGCGGCGATGGCAGACCCCCCGTGGGTGCCGCTGTTCACGGGCCGGACATCATTCTCCCGTTCCCCGCGAGTGCAGGGCTGGGCCTGGAACGGCCTCGGCTACCCGGACTACACGCGGGTGTGGTTACGGGCCTCATGAGCCCGGCTCAATGGTGGCTGGCGACCGAGGCACCCTTTTCGGGTTGGGACCGCTAGGATCGTCCAGGGGCGGTGGAGGCGCCGCCCGCTGATTTCCAAGGAGACCTGGTTCGTGGTTGCCGCTCTTAGCACTTTGATGTCAATCCTCAGCCTGATGCTGATCGTGCTGATCCTCCTGCACCGCGGCAAGGGCGGCGGGCTGTCCGACATGTTCGGCGGTGGCTTCTCCTCCTCGTACGCCGGATCATCGACGGTGCAGCGCTTCCTCAACCAGGTCACCATTTACGTCGGTATTCTCTGGTTCTTCTCAATTGTTGCGATCGGGCTCGAGCTCAAGGGCTGATCGGCCCAGCGCCTGCCCCTGGCGGGCGCCGATAGAACACATGCGTACCGGCCGGTTTGCCGGCCTTCGGCACAGACAGGAGCACTCTCGTGGCAGGTGGCAACGCGATTCGCGGCAGCCGGGTCGGCGCCGGCCCCATGGGCGAATCGGAGCGCGGCGAGGCTGCCCCGCGGCAGCGCATCTCGTACTGGTGCGCGAACGGTCACGAAAGCCGCCCGTCCTTCGCCTCTGACGCGCCGCTTCCGGAAACCTGGGACTGCCCGCGCTGCGGCTACCCGGCCGGCCAGGACAAGAACGCGACCCCCGCGCCGCCGAAGACCGAGCCGTACAAGACCCACCTCGCGTATGTGCGCGAGCGCCGCAACGAGGCGGACGGCGAGGCCATCCTCACCGAGGCTCTCGAGCGCCTGCGCAGTCGCGGCTACTAGAAGCCTTCTTCTTGTACGACAGGCACCGCTGAGCCCCGGCCGGCGGTGCCTTTCGCATAGCCGGGGGAGTGCCGGGGTTACTGGCTCACGCCGGGGTACGCGGCTTCGTCCACCCACAGCACCGTTCGCTCACGCCCGGCAACGCCCACCGCCGGCACCTCATTGGGCAGCGCCCCGGTCAGCCGCCCCCGGACCGCAAGCGCCTTCTCGGCCCCGGCAGCAACGATCCACACCGCCGTCGCGCTGTTGATCGCGGCGTACGTGAGGCTGACCCGCACGGATGGGGGCTTCGGGCTCTCGTACTCGGCCACGGTCAAACCGGCCGCGTCCAGAGAAGGTCGGCCGGGGAACAGCGAGGCGACATGGCCGTCCGGTCCCATCCCGAGCAGGCAGACGTCGAATCGCGGGGCGGCGCCGTCGACCCCGGAGGACGCTTCGAGTTCGCGCGCGTAGAGCTCCGCCGCGGCCCCCGCATCCTCACCGGCCGGCCCGTCGGGCGACGGCATGAAATGCGTGCGCGACGGGTCGAGGGACACGTGGCTGAGCAGTGCGTCGAGGGCCTGGGTGTCGTTGCGGTCCGGGTGCCCCACCGGAAGGTAGCGCTCGTCGCCGAACCACACGTCCACCCGACGCCAGTCGAGAGTGTCGCGGTCGGGGTGGGCGTTGAGCGCGCGCAGCAGGCCGATCCCCACGCCGCCACCGGTCAGGACGACACTGGCGACGCCGTGGCGCGCCTGGCTGTCGACCAGCACGTGCAACAGGGCGTCGGCGATGCCGCGGGCGAGCCCCGTCGCGTCGTCGTGGAGCTCGACGTCGACGGTCACGAAGCCGCTGCGCGCTTGTACGACCGGCGGAACGTGGCCAAGGCGTCGGCGTAGGGCTCGTCGGCGTCGAGGCGTTGCAGTTCCTCGGCGAGCAACTCGCCCAGCTCGCGGCGGGGGAGCGGCATCGCCCGATCGGGCTGGCCCGTCTGCAACAGCGTCGCGCTCCGGCCGTCCGGGCGCGTGATCCGCACCTCGGAGCCGACGGCGAGCTGCAGCGTGACGTCCGTGATGCCGGGCCCGGCCGACTCGACGATGTCCACGTCGATGCCGAGCCGCGCGCGCAACCACGCGGCCAGCAGGGCGGCGCTGGGGTTGCGCTTCTCCGCCTCGATGCGGCCGCCGATGGCAGTCTCGGTGAGGGTGTCGAAAACCGCGGCCAGGATGCTGCGCCAGGGGGACAGCCGCGTCCACGCCAGGTCGGTGTCACCCGAGTTGTAGTCGTTGGCGCGGCCGGCCAGGGTTGCCACCCCGTCCTCCGCGGCGGCGCTGTCGGTGATGCGACGGCTCGCCAGCCGACCGAGCGGGTCTTGCCCCGGCTTCGAGGGCGGCGGGCCGAACCACCACGTGACGACGGGCGTGTCCGGGGCGAGGAGCGGCAGGACGACCGACTCGGCGTGGCGGCACAGGCGCCCGTACATGCGAAGGACGACCGCCTCACCCGGGCCGTGCCGGCCGCCGACCTCGACCTCGGCGTCGAGGCGCGCTGTCTGCGCGTCGGATTGGCGCCGCGTCACGACGAGCAACCGGCACGGGTGCGCCATGGCGGCGGCGGTGGCAGCAGCGATCGCGAGATCCGCGTGCTGCTCGTCCACGACCGTGACCAGCGTGAGCACGATCCCGCTGGCGACCGCACCGGCGGCCCGGCGTTCGGCGCTCAGCAGGTGCACGATCTCCGAAGCGTCCGTGTCCCATAGCGTGCTCATGGTCGCCTCCAGGCGCGTCCGTCGCGGGCGAGCATGGCGTCCGCGCCGGCAGGGCCCCAGGTCCCGGCGCCGTACTTCTCGGGGGTGCGATCGGCCCAGAAGGCCTCGAGCGGGTCGACGACGCGCCACGACTTCTCGAGCTCCTCGTGGTCGGGGAAGAGCGTCTTGTCGCCCAGCAGCACGTCGAGGATCAGCCGCTCGTACGCCTCGGGGGACGACTCGGTGAACGACGTGTTGTACAGGAAGTCCATCGCGACGTCGCGCACCTGCATGGAGCTGCCGGGCACCTTGGAACCGAAGCGCATCGTGACGCCCTCGTCGGGCTGCACGCGAACGACGAGCTGGTTCTGCCCCAGCTCCTCGATGTCGTTGTCGGCGAACGGCAGGTGCGGCGCGCGCTTGAACATCACCGCGATCTCGGTCACGCGTCGTGGGAGCCGCTTGCCCGTGCGCAGGTAGAACGGCACGCCGGCCCAGCGCCGGGTCTCGACACCCAGCTTGACCGCCGCAAACGTCTCCGTCCGCGAATCGGCCGGCACCTCCTCCTCGTCGGTGTAGCCGAGGACCTTCTTGCCGCCGAGCCACCCGGCTTGGTACTGGCCGCGGACCGCGTCGGCCTCCAGGTCTTTCGGCAGCGAGATGGCGCCGAGGACTTTCAATTTCTCTGTACGAAGAGCCTCCGCGCTGAAGCTGACCGGCTCCTCCATCGCGGTGAGGGCCAACAGTTGCAGCAGGTGGTTCTGCAGGACGTCGCGTGCGGCGCCGGTCGCGTCGTAGAACCCCGCGCGGGAACCGATACCGACATCCTCGGCCATGGTGATCTGCACGGAGTCGACGAAGTGGTTGTTCCAGATGGGCTCGAAGAACGTGTTCGCGAAGCGGAGCGCCAACAGGTTCTGGACGGTCTCCTTGCCGAGGTAGTGGTCGATGCGGAACACGTCTTGCGGTGTGAAAACCGAGTCGACCAACGAGTTCAGGTCCTGGCTCGACGCGAGGTCGGAGCCGAACGGCTTCTCCACGACGACCCGCCGCCAGCCGCCGACCTTGGTGTTGTCGGCCATCCCGGTGCGGTGCAGCTGCTTGAGCACCGTCGGGAAGGCCT
>JAVEEB010000458.1 GCA_030840665.1 Frankiaceae bacterium
CAGCGCAAGTGGTCACCGGTGACCACTTCCGCTTCACCGGTCGGGCGTTGCACCGGTCGGGCGTTGCACCGGTCGGCCCTTCACCGGTCGGGCGTCGCACCGGTCGGGCGCCGCACCGGTCGGGCGCCGCACCGGTCCGGGCCCAACCTTGCTAGTGACGCCCCACGTTGTCGCGCGCGGCCTCAAGCTCGTCGACGGGGACCGCGGCGCGGCGCACCTGGTTACGCCCTTGTCGCTGCGCGTCCGCCAACGCGGAGCCCGCCGCGGCGAGCAGGTCGTCAGCGTCGGTCGCGCTGCTGGGGATGCCCGCGACCCCCGCGGAGATCGTGACCCCCTCCTTGAGCAGCGCGCGCACGATCGATTCGCGCAACCGTTCCGCGAGACGCGTCGCCGCGCCGCAGTCGGTGTCCGGCAGCGTCAGCACGAAGGTGGTCTCATCCCAGCGGTACGCCGTGTCCTTCGAGCGGACGGCGTCGCGGACGATGTCGGCAATTTCGCCGAGGAGCAACTCGCCGGCCGCACCCCCCTGCGTCTGTGTGTACGCAGAGAAGTGGTCGACATCCACCATCACGCACGCGAGCGACGACCCGGAGCTCGTCGCGCGCTTCGCGGCCGCATCGAGGTCTCGGGCCAGTGAGACCCTGTCGTACGTCCCGATTTCCGCGGACGGGACAGCGGGCTCGATGCCCGGTCGTCGTGAGCGCCGAACCCCGGCAACAACGACGACAACAAGACCGAGACCGAGCACCGTGGCCAGCCCTGCGGCCGACACCAGGACGGTCAGCCGCTGCGCCTCGGCGGAGCTTGCAGACTCCAGGACCAAGGAGCCCACGTTCGCGCGGGCATCCAGATAGGCCACGAGACCCTGGCCGGCGTCCACGCCGGCCGCGGCGACCTGAAGTTGCGACAGTGCGGGACGTAGGGCGTCGCTCCCCGGGCGGGCCGTCATGGAGGCGATCAGGTCGACCACCTTGGCCTGCGTGGCCGCCTTGTCGGTGGCCGAGCCGTTGCCTAGCTGCACCACGAGCCGGTCGACGCCGCCGAGGTCGCGCGCCACGTCGAGCTGCGTGCGCGTCGTACCGAGGAGGCCTTCCCACAGCAGTGCCGTTCCGGCGCTGACGAGGACGAGGACGACAAGGCACAGCGCGATGGCGATGCGCGGCTGCGTCAGCCGGCTCGCCTCTCTCGGACGGGTCACAGTCGACTATCGACCGGCCGCGCCACCAGATGAGTCGGACTTACAGGTACGGACCGCCCGAGCGGGGCGATACCTGCGTCGCGTCGTCGTCCGCCGCCGGCAGCGCGCGTCGGCGCATCTCGTCCAGCTGCACGCGCGCGGCCATCTGCTGCGCGAAGAGTGCCGTCTGGATGCCGTGGAAGAGGCCCTCGAGCCAGCCGGCGAGCTGCGCCTGCGCGATGCGCAACTCGGCGTCGGAGGGGATCTCGTCGGCCCCGAACGGCAGGGTGAGGCGGTCGAGCTCGTCGCGCAGCTCCGGCGACAGGCCCTGCCCGAGCTCGCGGATCGAGCTGGCGTGGATCTCGCGAAGCCGCGCGCGGCTCGCGTCGTCCAGGGGCGCCGCGCGCACCTCTTCGTGGAGGCCCTTGATCATCGTGCCGATGCGCATGACCTTGGCGGGTTGCTGCACGAACTCCCGGGCGACCTCGTCGGGGTCGACGCCGAGGTCCTCTCCCGCCCCGGGCTCGGAGGCGCCGTCGATCGGGTGGCCGTCGGGGCCGACCACGAGAATCTGGTGATCGTCGCCGTATGGCTGTTGCGTCATCGTTGCGGCACCTGTCCTGTGGTCGCGGCTGAAGGACACCTTCTCATTGAACGGCCACCGCCCTCATCGAACGGCCACCGACCTCGTCGAACGGCCACCCTCAGCGGACGGTGAGCACGACCTTGCCCACGTGACCGCCCGCTTCGAGCACGGCATGGGCCTCGGCGGCCTGCTGGATGGGCAGCACGGCGTGAACGACGGGCCGCAGCCAGCTGGCCTCGTCCCAGGTCGCCAGGTCCCAGCCGAAGCGGCGGATGTCGTCGATGAGGTCGCCCTTGAAGTTCGACGACCTGTTGCGGAGCATCGTGGCGGCGAGCGTCGCCCGCTTGGAAAGCAGCGTCGCCAGGTTGACCTCGGCGTGGGCGCCGGACTGCAGCCCGATGATCACGAGGCGGCCGTCGAGGGCGAGCGCGGAGAGGTTGTGCGCCAGCGCCTTGGCGCCCTGCACGTCGAGGATCACGTCCGCGCCCCCCAGCTCCCGGGTGACGGCGACGAAGTCCCCGGTGCGGTAGTCGATGACGTGCGTCGCGCCGTACGACTCGCACGCCGCCGCGTGCTCCTCCCGCGCCGTCGTGACGACGGCCGACGCCCCCAGGAACCGTGCCACCTGCAACGCGATCGTGCCGACGCCGCCCGCGCCGCCGTGGATGACGACCGTGTTCCCGGGACGCAGGCGCCCGATGTCGCGAAGGTTCGACCACGCCGTGCACAGCGCCTCGGGCAAGGCCGCCGCGTCGGTCAGATCCAGGGCGTCAGGCACGGGCAAGAGATGACGTTCCGGTACGACGACCCGCTGCGCGTACCCGCCGCCCGCGAGCAGGGCGCAGACGCGGTCGCCGACGCGCCACCTGTTGACGCCCGGCCCCACGGCCTCGACGGTTCCCGAGCACTCCAGCCCGAGGATCTCGCTCGCCCCCGGCGGCGGCGGGTAATGCCCGGCACGCTGCATGAGATCAGCACGGTTGACGCCCGTGGCTGCGACAGCAACGAGGACGTGCCCTGGCCCCGGTGGACGGGGGTCCTCAACCTCTCGCCAGGCCAGCACTTCTCCGGGCTCGATGACGATCGCGTACACAGGGCTCCCTCGTTTGTCTGACTGAACTGTCCACCAAGTGGGCCGTCCTCCCATCACCCCCCGTGGCGACTCGTTAGAGTGCACGCAGGTCGGTGTGTTCCGCTAGTTCATTGGCGGCGCCGGCTCCGCCTAATCCTCCGGTCCTCCGGTGGACCCGGGGGCCCAGGCAACTGGGGTGAATCGGCCTTCGGGCCGTAGGGCTTTTCCGGGCCCGAACCCGTCAGCTAACCCGGTCGGCGTCTACGGATAGGAGCTGCCGCACGTGTCGAGTCGTTCAGGCCTCGCCCGTCACCGCACCTTGGTGTCCTTCGTCGCGCTCGTAGTGGGAATGAGCGGGGTCGTCGCGGCGGTGCCCGCTCAAACGGCACTGGCAGACACGGCGGCGCAGATCGCCGCGGTGAAGAAGGACATCCACGACGCGGACGCGAAGCTGGCGGCGCTGGAGACGAAGGCCGAGCAGGCCTCCGAGCGCTACAACCAGGCGCGCGTGCAGCTCGGCGACGTCTCGCACCGCCTCCT
>JAVEEB010000499.1 GCA_030840665.1 Frankiaceae bacterium
TGGGCCAGGCCGCCGATGGTGGCCGAGCGTAAGGCACCGGTCGGTGCCCCACGGCGCTGAACGTCCACGTGGCACTCACGGCGAACTGGCCCGTCGCGCGCGCGTGCAGCAGGCCGGCGTCGTGACAAGCTGTTGCGGGTGATCCTCCGTCGCTCGTGCCTGGTGGTGCCCGGCCACAGCGCCAAGATGCACGCCAAGGCGCTCGACGCCGGCGCCGACGAGGTCGTGTTCGACCTCGAGGACGCCGTCGCGCCGGACGCCAAGGACGCCGCTCGCGCGCAGTTGCGGGACACGCTCTCGGCACCGGAGTGGCGCGAGCGCCAGGTAGCCATCCGCGTGAACGCGGCGGGGTCCGACGACCACGCCGCCGACCTGGCGCTGTGCGCGAGCCTGGATCTCGCACGGCTGACCATCGTGGTACCCAAGGTCGAGGCCGCGGAGGACGTGGACGCGGCCGCCGAGATCGCGCTCGTCCAGGCGCTGATCGAGACGCCGCGCGGGCTCGCCGACGCCGCCGCCGTAGCCGGCCATCCGTCCGTGGCGGCACTGATCCTGGGCTACGCCGACCTCGCCGCGGCGCTGGGACGCCGGGGCGCCGAACGCGACCTCGGACGCTGGCTGGCTGTGCAGGAGGCCGTCCTGGCCGCGGCCCGCATCGGTGACGCGCAGGCAATCGACGGTCCGTTCTTCGGGCTGCGCGACGACCGCGGGGTCGCCCGGGCCGCTCGGGCCGCGCGAGAGCTCGGCTTCGACGGCAAGTGGGCGATCCATCCGGACCAGATCGCGCCGCTCAACGCCGCGTTCGCGCCCAGCCCGGGCGAACGCCGCTGGGCGCAGGAGGTCGTGGCGGCAATCGACGCGGCGGCCGGCGGCGCCGCCGCGGCCACGGTCGACGGCGCGATGGTCGACGCGGCGATGGTGCGCCAGGCGCGCAGGCTCCTCGCGCTGCCCTTCGACGCACCGGTCGAAGTCGCAGCGCCGCGCCATCGCGTCGCCGCCCCGTACTACGAGCAGCTGGCCACGGGCACGACGTTCCGGGCTCCCGGGGTCACGTTGACGCAGGGCCACGCCGCGCTGCACCAAGCCATCGTCGGCGACCGCCTACGCCTGGCGCTCGACGGCGCGCTCTACCAGGCGGTCACCGGCCGGCCCGGCCTCCTGGCGCACCCGATGCTGGTCTGTGACGTCGCCATCGGACAGTCGACTGCTCCGAGCGCCCGCGTACTCGGCAACCTGTTCTACCGCGGCCTGGGCGCCCGGCCCGTTCCGGTAGGCACGACGTTGCGGACCGTGACCGAGGTCGTCGCGCGCCGCGACGCCTCGCGTGGGCGCGGCATCGTGGTGCTTCGCGTGACCACCATCGACGAGCACGGCGAGCCGGTCCTCGACTTCTGGCGGGCGCCTCTGCTCCCCGGGCGTGGCGGCGCGGGTCCCGGTGACGCCGATGATCTCGCCGCGGCCGGCCACCCGGTCGATGTCGACGCCCTGGTCCCGCACGGGTGGGACCTGTCCCATATGCGCGCCGAGCCGCTCGGCACGTTGTTCAACTCCTTGGTCGAGGGCGACACCTACGAGGTCGAGGCGGCCGAGACCGTGACCGCCGCGACGGAGCTCGCTCGCCTCTCGCTCAACCTGGCCCATACCCACACCGACGCGGCCGCGGGTGCCCATGGCATGCGCCTCGTCTACGGCGGTCACGTGATCGGAGTGGCCGCCGCCCACGTCACGCGCGCCCTACCGGACCTGGCCACCATCCTGGCCTGGGAATCCTGCGATCACCTCGGACCGACGTTCGAGGGCGATCGACTGCAGACGCGCATCGAGGTCGCCGGGCTCAAGCCGCTGGCGGACGGGGGCCTTGTGCAGTTGCGGGCCGGCGTCGCGGCGATCGGCGACGACGACGTCGCTCGCGACGTCCTGGACTGGCGCCTGATCGGGCTGATGCCCTGAGCGAGAGGCAGCACATGACCGGCATCCTGGAAGGCTTGACCGTCGTGGAGGGCTCCGCGTTCGTCGCGGCGCCGCTCGGCGGCATGACGCTGGCGCAGCTGGGCGCCGACGTGATCCGCTTCGACGACCTGGGCGGCGGCCTGGACCACACGCGCTGGCCGCTGGCGGCCGGCGGGCAGTCGCTGTTCTGGGCCGGGCTCAACAAGGGCAAGCGGTCGCTGCGCGTCGACCTGCGCTCGCAGGCCGGCCGCGAGCTGGTCACGGCGGTCATCGCCGCCGCCGGAACGTTCCTCACCAACTTCCCGGCGCGGGGCTGGCTGGACTACGACGTGCTGAACGCGCGCCGCAGCGATCTCGTCATGGTCCACCTCAAAGGCAACCGCGACGGCACCAGCGAGGTGGACTACACGGTCAATCCGGCCACGGGGTTCCCGTGGGCGACTGGGCCTCGCAACCTCACCGAGCCGCTCAACTCGGTGCTGCCGGCCTGGGATATCGCGATGGGCGAGCTGGCGGCCGTCGGCCTGCTCGCCGCCGACCGCCACCGCACGCGGACCGGCGCGGGACAGCTCGTCGAGGTCGCGCTCTCCGACGTGGCGTTCGCCGTCGTCGGCCACCTCGGTCGCGTCGCCGAGGCCCAGCTCGAGTCGCACGACTCGCCTCGCCGAGATGGCAACTACCTCTACGGAGCGTTCGGCCACGACTTCCTGACCCGGGATGAGCGCCATGTGATGGTGGTCGCGCTCACCAACCGTCAGTGGGAAGCGCTGCTCGACGTCACCGGGACCCGCGAGCAGATGGCCAAGGTCAACGAGGCGACGCGCGTCGACCTCGACACCGAGTCGGGGCGCTTCGAGGACCGCGACCTCATCGCGGCGATCCTGCGACCGTGGTTTCAGTCGCGCGACCTCGCTGACATCCGATCCGCGTTCGAGGGGACGGGCGTCTCGTGGGGGCCGTACCAGACGTTCCGCCAGCTCATGCAGGACGACCCGCGCGTGTCCGTGGACTCCGAGATCTGGGAGGAGGTCGAGCATCCAGGCGTAGGTCGCTACCGGATGCCCGGTACGCCGCTGGACTTCTCCGCGGTTGCCCGCACGCCGGTTCGGCGCGCGCCGATGCTCGGCGAGCACACGTCGGAGGTGCTCAACGACCTGCTCGGCTTGACCGACGCCGAGATCGGCCGGCTCGTCGACGACGGCGTCGTCGGGCTCGCGTGAGCTGAGCCCTCGGGGCCGGCGGTTCACGGGATGGTTGATCCACTCCGGCCCGCCCTCCTCCGCCGCGTGACTGGTCGTGAATGCCGCTTGCTGTCTGCTTCGCGTCGCACGGCTCGGTGAGTGCGGCGGACTGGGTCGGCTCGTCGCTGCCGGCGGCGTGAGGGCCTCCATCACACGTCAGCACTTTTCGAGAAGGCACCTGCAAGGTGCTCGGCTAGCGTCAAGTGAATCACCAGTCACGGCCGGCACGGCGCGGAAATCGCGGATCTCGCAACCTGAGAGTGATGG
>JAVEEB010000501.1 GCA_030840665.1 Frankiaceae bacterium
GTCGGAGTACCTGTCGGGGATCCTGGCGCGGCGCGGCATCAAGCACGAGGTCCTCAACGCCAAGCAGCACGACAGGGAAGCGACGATTGTCGCCGAGGCCGGCCGTAAGGGCGCGGTCACCGTCGCGACCAACATGGCCGGTCGAGGCACCGACATCATGCTCGGCGGCAGCCCCGAGCACCTCGCGACCGAAGAGCTGCGCGCGCGCGGCCTCACGACCGTCGACACGCCCGAAGAGTTCGAGGCCGCATGGGCCGACGCGCTCGAGAAGTCGAAGGCGGCGGTCAAGGCCGAGCATGAAGAGGTCACCGAGCTCGGCGGCCTGTATGTCCTCGGCACCGAACGTCATGAGTCGCGTCGCATCGACAACCAGCTGCGCGGCCGGTCGGGCCGCCAGGGCGACCCGGGGGAGTCGCGGTTCTACCTCTCCCTCGGCGACGACCTCATGCGGCTGTTCAACGCGGCGGCGGTCGAGCGGATCATGACGACGCTCAACCTGCCCGAAGACCTCCCGATCGAGTCGAAGATGGTCTCGCGGGCCATCCGCAGCGCGCAGACGCAGGTCGAGCAGCAGAACTTCGAGATCCGCAAGAACGTCCTCAAGTACGACGAGGTCATGAACAAGCAGCGCCACGTCATCTACGACGAGCGCCGCAAGATCCTCGAGGGCGAAGACGTTCACGAGCAGGTCAAGCACATGATCAACGACGCGGTCGCGGGTTACGTGACGGCCGAGACGGCGACGGGGTTCGTCGAAGAGTGGAACCTGGAGCGCCTCTGGACGGCGCTGCGCACCTTGTACCCGATCTCATTGTCGCTGGAGGCCTACGAGGCGGGCCGGGAGTCGCTGACCGCGGAGCAGCTGCTCGCCGACGTCGAGGCGGATGCCGCTTCGGCGTACGAGAAGCGCGAGGAGAGCATCGGCTCCGAGTTGATGCGCGAAGTCGAACGCCGCGTCATCCTGTCGGTCGTCGACCGCAAGTGGCGCGAGCACCTGTACGAGATGGACTACCTGCAGGAGGGCATCGGCCTGCGCGCGATGGGCGCCCGCGACCCGCTCGTGGAATACCAGCGCGAGGGTTACTCGATGTTCCAGGCGATGCTCGAGGCCATCAAGGAAGAGTCGGTCGGCTTCGTCTTCTACGTCGACGTCACCACCGCCGAGCCCGAGGCTGCGGCGGTCGAAATGGCGAACGTGTCCGTGGACGGGGTCGAGGCTGCGGCTCCCGTCGAACGCGTTGCTCCCAGCCTCGTGACGCCGCGCGACGCGTTGCCGAAGGGACTCGTCGCGCCGCCCCGGCCGGCGAACCTGCAGTACTCAGCTCCGTCGATCGACGGTGGCTCGCACGTGGAGCGCACCGAGTCCGCTGCTGACGGTGTCGGCAAGGTTGGCCGCAACGACCCGTGCCCGTGCGGCAGCGGCAAGAAATACAAGGTGTGTCACGGGGCGCCGGGCAGCCGCACCAACTGACGTAACACAGCGCACACGAAGAGAGGGAGCATCGGCCGCCCCAGCCGGTGCTCCCTCTTTTCGTACGCAGTGCCCCTCACATCTGCAGCGCCGTGCACATCCAGCGACCGTCGATGCCCTCGAGGCGAAGCGCGACAGCGAGAGTGCGCGCCCCGCGCCGCACGACCGCGGAGACCTCGGCGATGCCGTCCTCGAGCTCGCAGACGCGCACGCTGCGCACGACCACGGGCTGACCCGCCGTGCGAGCTGCCGCCATCCGTGCGCGGATGCTCGACTTCCGCTCGATGTCCGCGCCGAGGGCCGGGGAGACGAACTTCGCGACCTGCGTGACGCCGCGCCGGCCTTCGACGGTCTCGAGCAGTACCTGCACGAAACGGTGCGACCACGCGGACACCTCCGGCAGCACCGCGGTCGTGGTGCGCTGCGGCCCGAAGAAGGTGTCGTCATCTGCCCGTGCGGTCGCCGTGCGGCCGGTCAGCGGCGGCACCAGCGCGAGCCGGCGCGGCCCGAACGGTAGCGGCATGGCTCCCGCGCCGAAGCCGGCACTGTCGCCGCCCGCCTCGTCGTCGTACGGCGGCTCGAAGGCCGGGACGTGCGCGAGGTGGAGCTCATAGCTGGGTTCGACGGCGAGGACTGACATTCGTGGTGCTCCTTGGGCTGGGGGCGGTTGCGTTGGGGCGGGGGTGCTGGGCCTGGGTTGGCGGTGGCTCAGCGCTGCGGAGGCTGCAGCTGCTGGCCGGGCTGGATGAGCTGCGGGTCGTCGCCGATGGCGCCGCGGTTCGCCTCGTACCAGCGCGGCCACTCGGCGGCGATCTGCGCGTCGGAGGCGTCGTGGCCGAGCCCGCGGGCAGCGATCAGCCATAGCGAGTCGCCGCGGTGCACGCTGACCGGCCTTTTCGTCGTGGTGGCCTGCCGCGGCCTGTAGAGCGACGGGCGGTCCAGTGAGGGGCGGTCCAGTGAGGGGCGGTCCAGTGAGGGGATGGCACCGAGGGGGCGGTCCAGTGACGGGATGGCGCCGAGAGGCCGGTCGAGATTCGGGAGGGACAGGACCGCGTTCGGCTGTGCGGCCGGCGGGGCCGCGGCCAGGGCCACGCCGCCGAAGATCGGACCCGCCGCGAGTGAGATGCCCAACGCCAGCTCGACGATGCGGCGGAGGGCGCGCGGGGCGATGAGCCGCAACACCCAGCGGGACAGCGCGCCGATCAGGCCCGGCATCGCCGAGGCCGCCGCGAGGAACGCGATGACGGTCAGCCACGCCACTG
>JAVEEB010000041.1 GCA_030840665.1 Frankiaceae bacterium
TCGCGGCGCAGGTCGAGCACCTGCTCGCCCGCGAGTTCAAGGCGCACAAGCTCGATACCAAGCTGGCGTCGATGTACTCGCAGATGCTCGTCGGCATGGTCGCGTTGACGGGCCAGTGGTGGCTCGAAGTACGCAAGCCCAAGCGGGAGGTCGTGGCGGCCCACGTCGCGAACTTCGCCTGGAACGGCCTGTCCCAGCTGGAACAAAAGCCCAAACTGCTCGCCCAGGAGTAGGCCGGCACTACCCGCGCGCGCCGCCACTCCCGCACCCCCATGCCCCCCACCCCCGGGCGGGGCCCTACGCGGATGTTTCTGATACCCCTGGGCCTCGATTTCTTCCGCTTAGGCAGTCGGTTGGGGGTGACGCTCTCGCCGAGGCGGGAAAAGAACCCGCATGACCGTGCTCATCGGTACCTCGGGGTGGATGTACGACCACTGGCGCGACTTCTACTACCCGCGCGGGGTCCCGAAGAGCCGCTGGTTCGAGCACGCACTCGCCGATTTCCAGACCCTCGAACTCAACGTGTCGTTCTACCGGCTGCCCAAACGGGAGGTCTTCGCCGGCTGGGCGGAGCGCGCGACGACCGACGCCGTCATCACGGTGAAAGCCAGCCGCTATCTAACGCACATCAAACGGCTCAAGGACCCGAAGCCGAGCGTCGACCTGCTGCTGGCGAACGCGACCGCACTCGGCAGGCACCTCGGGCCGATCCTGCTGCAGCTGCCGCCGAAGATGGACGTCGATGTGGCGGGCCTTGCCGAGACTCTCGACGCGTTCCCTGCCGGCCTGCGGATCGCGGTCGAGCCGCGGGACGATCGGTGGTGGACGGACGACGTACGCGACGTACTGACTGAAAGAAATGCTTGTCTCGTCTGGGCGGATCGGGACGACAAACCGGTCTCGCCGTTGTGGCGGACGGCCGACTGGGGGTACGTGCGCTGGCATCACGGGACCGCCGACCCGTGGCCGTATTACTCGCCGCGCGTTCTCGGGGAATGGGCGGACAGGATCATCGACTTGTACGACGAGAATGAGGACGTGTACGCGTACTTCAACAACGACCCCGCCGGTGGGGCCCTCGTGAACTCGATCGACTTCGCCGAGGAGCTCGACAAGCGGGGCCGCAGCCGGTCCCGCGTGCCGGACCGGAGCGTATTCACGGTGCCATTTCCCATCGCATGATCCTGCAGACAACCACTAGTGGGCGAGGCCGTAGAGGCGGTCACCCGCGTCCCCGAGGCCCGGGACGATGAAGCCTCTGCTGTCGAGGTGCTGGTCGAGGGCGCCGGTGACCACGGTGATGCTGAGTGCGTCGTCGGGGAACGCCACCTCCAAGGCGCTGACCCCTTCAGGCGCCGCCAGTAGGCAGATGGCGGTGACCTCCGAGGCGCCGCGGCCGGCGAGGTAGCTGATGGCCTGCCTCATCGTGCCGCCCGTCGCCAGCATGGGGTCGAGCAGGAAGCAGTGGCGCCCTGTCAGATCGGCGGGTAGCCGCTCGGCGTACGTGGCGGGCTGGAGCGTCAGCTCGTCGCGCACGATGCCGAGGAAGCCGACCTCGGCCATCGGCAGCATCCGCTGCATGCCGTCGAGCATGCCGAGACCGGCCCGCAGGATAGGCACGATGACGGCGCGCGAGGCAGCGATGTTGACGCCCGTCGTCACGGTCAACGGCGTGACCACGGTGACGGACGTGACGGGCATGTCGCGCGTCGCTTCATACGCCAGCAGTGTCACCAGCTCGTCGACGAGCCGCCGGAAGGTGGGCGAGTCGGTGCGCTGGTCGCGCAGCTTGGTGAGCTTGTGGCCGACGAGCGGGTGCGAGACAACCTGTAGGCGCATGGTGTGACGCTATCCGAAACCAAGTCGGGGCCTCGGTGCGTGGGGAAGTCGTGACCACCCTTTCCCGCTTCCTGCGTCCCGTCGTCGCCCTTGCTCTGTGTTTCTCGCTCGCGACTCCCGCGTTCGCGGCGACGGCGCCCGTCGGCGGCCTACCCGATCCGTCGACCGCCCCGCAGTTGCTCGACGTGCAGTTGAGCGAGTCGGCCATCACCGTCTCGGGGCTCGGCGTCCATGACGTCAACATTCGGTTGCACCTGACGTCGCCCGTCGGCGTCGCTGACGGCCCAGGGGATCCGGCCCTGAGCGACACACCCGCCGCCTATTTCACTCGCACCTCCGTCGGCCGCGGGAATGGCGGCGTGACGGTCGGGAAATTCCTGCTCACGAGTGGAACGGCGGAGGACGGCTGGTGGGAAGCCGTAGCCGCCGTGACGGCAGGCACGGACGGCACGCTCACAGTCGCACGCGTGTATGCCCAATCGACCCACGGGGAGTATCTCGTCGTTGATCCGCGGACGCTCGGCATTGATGCGCACCTGCAGGTGACCGGGTCGCACGCCGCGGCGTTCACCATCCACCAGACCCCCGACCCCGTGGCGACCGGACACGCCGTCACGTTCTTCGGCACGGTGACGGACCTCGACACGGGTGCGCCGTTCGCGGGTGTCAGCGCTGGTGCCAATTTCGACACTGGGTGCCTGGACAGTGGCACTGGCGGGGCTCTCACGTCGGCGAGCGGCAGCTGGCGCCAGGTGTACGCAAAGTGGAACTACGCCGACCTGCTCAGTTGCGCGGGCGCCGGCGGCCTGTCGCCGACGGGGTCGGGCTTCGTCATCTATGCGTACGCGGACGACGGTCACTGGGGCGGCTTCACCCCGGACTTCCGGGAATGGGTCACCGCGAGGGCGGCCACGGCAACAGTGCGTGTGGGCGGCACGGTGACGGTCACTGGCCAGTCGAGCGCGCTGGTCAAGCGCGTGGTGTTGCAGCGCATCGTCGGCCGCTCCTGGCGAACGGTCGGCGCGGCCACTACCAGGCAATCGGGCCGCTTCATGCTCGTCGCGCAACCGCCCGCACGCGGCACCTATCACTACCGCGTGTTGCGGCCGGGGACGCGCTACCACGAGTTCCCGGCGACGTCGGCGCCGTTCGTCCTCGTGGCTCGATAACGCGTGAAACCACTTCGCGCTCGCGTGCGTGTGCGGGGGGTGATGACCTTGACGCGCCTCGCGCGCATTGCGTCCGTTGTCGGCGTGAGCGTGTGCCTCGCCGTCACCCCCGCGTTCGCCGCGACCGCGCCGGTAGCGGTGGACCCGCCGGGCACGGTGTCGCTCGCCGCGGACGAGAGCGTTCCGGCGCGTACGACAATCGTCGGCGCCTCGGACGAGTGGGTCGCGTACGGGTCAGGCCCGTACGACAACCGGACGTATCACGCGACGTCGCTGCGCGACGGCCACACGGTCGACCTCGGCGGCTTCGGTGATCGGCCCTACCTCACGGGCGCCATGGTCGTCGTCCCGCACGTGGATCAACTGGAATGGACGGACCTCGACACGGGCGAGAGCGGCACGGCGCTGTTCCCGCGGGGCAGGTTTGCCGGTGCGACGCCAACCGGTTGGCTGCTCTTGGCCGGTCCCACCGGCGCCGCGTTCATCGACGCGCGCAGCGGTGCCGTCACTCCGGTCGGCCTGCCCGCCGGCTCGCAGGTGGTCGCAGCGGAAGTGCAGTTCGGACCGAGCGGCGTCGTGCTCCGAACGAAAGTCGCGCAGACGTCGATTTTCATTGCGTACAACTCACCCGCCACCGCAACGTCCCTCGCGGTTCGCACGGGCGGTTGCAACTTTGTGACCGCACCGGAGATCGCGTGCGGTGGCTACTACACCGTGCGGCTCATCCCACTGGACGGCTCGGCGGTCCGTTCGTGGCCGGTCGCGGAGCCGGCCTACCTGGTGGCCGTCACAGCCACGCGCGTCGGCTGGAATGACCCCGACGGACTGTTCCACACGTCGGACACTGACGGGCAGAACCGGCTCGACTCGACGGGACCGATCGACGTACAGGCCGCAACGTCTCAAGGTTTCCTGTACGTCGGCGGCTCGTCCGCCGCGGACGCGGGCATCTACCTCCTTCCGGACATCGGCGCGACGCCCACGGAGGTCGTCTCGCTGGGCGCTGGTGTGGTGCGCGCCGACACGATCGCGCTGGGTCCGGGTCGCGTCGCGTGGATAGACAACGCGTCATCGACGCGCGCCGTGTGGTCGGAACGAGTCGGGGCGCACGCTGCCCAAGTCGTCGCAGGCCCTCGGGAGCTACTCGCCACAGCGCCAACGAGCCGCCTCGCGACACGCGGCTACCTCGCGGTGTCGGGCACGCGCACCGTCTACGGCAGCCTTTCCGACCTATACCTGAATGACGGCGGTAAGACGACGACGATTTGGCATACGACGGACACGGCCGCCCGATCGCCCTCGGTCAACTCGATCCAACTCTCGGGCACACGGCTGCTCGTCGATCACGACTACCTGACGACCATCATCGACGTCCGGACCCGGGCGGTGCTCTACTCGGTCAAGGCGCTGCTCCTGCCAGTGCTGCGCGGCGACTTTCTCGTGTACACGCAGGTCAACGGAGCCATTTGGCGCAAGAATCTCGTTACCGGCGTGCTCACACAGGTGCAGTCTGCACAGGGCAAATATGTCTACACCCAGAAGATCAAAGTCGAGGGCGATTACGTCGCCTGGCAGGGCACGGGCGCCGTCAGGTACCGCAACGCGCGCACACGCACCGCGATCGTGACGTTGCCCAGGACGGAGTACCTGGTCGGCCTCAGCGGGGCTGGTGTCGTGACGGCACAGTTCACGGGGTCACAGTCCTCATTGCTTTTTCGGAGGTACGGCTCACGCATCGCGACGACGATAGGGACGACCAAAGACGTCGGCTCAGCGGTCATCGACGGGGCAGTCATCGCCTGGATAGACAGCACCGGGCTCCCCAAGGTCGCGCCGCTTCCAGGCGGTAGCGGACGCGCCCAACTGCTGGGCCGGGCATCGGCCTCGCGCATCACAAGTGCGTCGGGCTCGTGGACCGGCGAGTGGGACGCTTCGGCTCCGCTGACGTCCTGCTCCGTGCTGTTCATCTCGGGGCGCACGACCGTGCGCACTGTGGCGTGCGATGCGGCTGCCATGGCCGTCGGCGTCGCCGCCGTGACCTGGGACGGGCGCACTCGCGGGGGCCGGGCGGTCACCGGAACGGTCGCCTGGCGACTTGTCGCCGCCAACAGCGCCGGATCCGTGCTGCGCGAAGACGGCGCCATCGCACCGATCACGGGGACGCTGGTCGCACGATGAAGGGGACTTCTGTGAGAGTACGAAAGTGTTCCATCGCCGCACTGGCGTTACTGTCGACACTCGCGGTCACACCCGCCGCGCACTCAGACGCATCGACCGCGCCGCAGCTGCTCGACGTGCAACTCAGCGAAACCGCCGCTACCGTGTCCGGCCTCGAATGGCACGATGTCGTGGTTCGGCTGCATCTCACGTCGCCCATCGGGATCGCCCCCACGACCGACACGGAGGGCTCCACCTACCCGTCGGTCCGGTTCGATCGCACAGGCGCAGGGCGTGGCCAGGTGCAGGTCGCACCGGACGGCCCCGCATTCACCCTTGCGAGTGGCACGCCGCAGGATGGCTGGTGGCAAGGACTCGTGCACGTGACAGCCGGTTACGACGGCACGTTCACAGTCACGCACGTCTGGGCAATGCAATCAGACTTTACGGCCGTCTTGTCGGTGGACCCGCGGACAATCGGGATCAACGCACAGCTGCAAGTGACGGGAGTCAACATCCCGCACGTGACCATCAAGCAGGCGCCGGACCCCGTCGTGAACGGGAGTTCCCTCACATTGACCGGCACCGTTACCGGCGTGGACACAGGCCTGCCGTTCGCCGGCGTCACCGTTGGCGTCCGCGTCGACACGGCGTGCATCGGGAGCCCCACAGGGCCAGGCTTTCCGACGGCGGCAGACGGCAGTTGGCACCAGGCGTTCCCGAAGTGGGACGCGTCAGAGTTGAACTGCGCGTTCATCGCCGCCGCACACAATCCGAGCGCGACCGACAACGGCATCGCGGAGTACGTCGGGCTTTTCAACATCGACCCCGATTTCCACGAGTGGATCAGTGCGCAGCTGGCATCCGGGACCGTGCGCGCGGGCGGCGCCGTCGCGGTCACCGGCAAGTCCAGTGCAATACGCGAGCCACTGATCCTGCAGCGCCTCGTCCGCAGCACGTGGCGCACGGTGGGCACGTCGACAGTTCGATTGTCCGGCCGCTTCACCCTCGTCGCGCAACCGCCTTCGCGTGGCACCTGGCGCTATCGAGTGTTGCGCGTGCCGACGCGGCACAACGAGTTCGCCGCTTCGTCGTCCGTGCGGATCCTCGTCGCGACATAGCGGCCTGAAACCATCGCGGACGCGTGTGCGTGTGCTGGCTGTGATCACCTTCCGGCGCGCTTGTCGTCTCGTCGTACCGCTGACCATTTTGGCGTGGCTCGTGACGACTCCCTCTTTCACTGCCTCCGCGTCCGTTGTCGACCCGGCCGGGACAGTGCAGCTCGGGGCTGACGAGAGCGTGCCCGCCCGGACGACGATCGTCGGCGCCTCTGATGAATGGGTCGCCTACGGGACGGGGTCCACGTACAACGCGACTTCACTGTTGGACGAACGCACGGTCGCGTTGAGCAGCCACGGCGATGTGCCGCGACTGACGGGGAGCATGGTCGTCGTCGCGCACGTCGACCAATTGGAATGGACGGATCTCGACACCGGGGAGGGCGGCGCCGCCGCGTTTCCGCAGAACACCTTCGGTGGCGCGACGCCGAGCGGCTGGGTGCTGCGCACGGGCGCGACGGGGTTGGAGTTCGTCGACGCACGCAGCGGCGCGGTCACTGCCGTCGGCCTGCCGGTGGGGTCCTACGTCAACGACTGGCAGCTGCGCACCGGGCCTCTCGGGGTTTACGTGAGCCCACGAAACACCAGCTCCAACTTGTACGTGACATACGCGCACCCACAGATGTCGAGCACGCTGAGCGCATCGGCGCAGTGCGCACTAACCGCGGTGGAGGCTGTCTGCGGTGGCTATCAAAACGTTCACGTGCTCCCACTCGACGGCTCGTCGGGCAGCGTTTGGGCAACTTCGGCTGGCTTCGTCGCTGCCACGGCGACGCGCGTCGGCTGGATCGACTACCGGGGCACCTTTCATACGGCCGACCCAGACGGTAGGAATCAACGCACCGCGAAGTCGTCGATCGACGTGCAAGCCGCGACTGCGAACGGCTTCTTGTACGTCGGCGGCTCGTCCGCCGATGACTCAGGCATCTACCGGCTGACCGACGTCGGAGAAGCACCGACCCTTGTCGTCGCACTCGGAGGGGGGACCTTGCGGGCGCAGGCAATGGCGATCGGGGTGGGCCGCGTGGCGTGGGTGGACGACGCTTCCGCGACGGCGGCGGTTTGGAGCCAGGCTGTCCATGGCACGGGGGGAGCTGTGGGCCTTGGCATGCGTCAGTCGGTCAACGCCAGGACGTCTGATTGGTTGCGTACTCAAGGCGCGTTTGTCGCGGTGTCGGGCCGACGGACCGTGTACGGCGACTCGACGGACGTGGACCTCTACGACGGTGTGCACACGTTGCGGGTGCTCAGCACGACTCGACCCATCGGCCTGCTGCAGCTCTCGGGCACGCGGCTGCTGTTCGATCGCCTCGCCGTCACGACCATCATTGACGTACGCACCCGTGCCGCATTGTTCACCGGCAAGGGGATGGTGACACCGGTTCTGTGGGGCGACTACGTCGCGTACGGCCGGATGAACGGCGCGGTGGTCCGGCGGAACCTCGTGACCGGCCAGACCGTCGAGGCACTTCCCCCGCCCAAGGACGGGTTCGGCTCGCTGACCGTGCGCCTGCACGGCGACTACGTGGCGTGGGAAGCGAGCCTCTCGGTCGCGTACCGCAATCTGCGTACTCATGCGCTCTTCCGGGTGCCTGCTGGCGAGACACTAGTCGCGTTGTCAGGGACCGGAATCCTCACCGCGCGCGTGTCAGGCCGCGCGGCGACGTTGGTGTTTCGCCGGTACGGCTCGTCGGCCGCAACCACGATCACGACGGGCGACCAGGGGCTGCTGTCCGCCGTCGCCGAAGGGTCCGTAGTGGCGTGGATCGACGGGAAGGGCCTGCCGAAAGTGGCGGCACTCCCCGGTGGCGACGGGCGGCCGCAACTGCTGGGCGGCGCGACGGCGCCACGCACGATGACAGGGGCGCGGACCTGGACCGGTGAGTGGAACGCGTCCGCACCCCTGACGTCATGCTCGGTCCAACTCGTCTACGGGCGGACAACGATCCGCACGCTTCCGTGCGACGCGGCCGGGATGGCAGTGGGGGTGGCGACCGTGTCGTGGGACGGGCGAGATGCGGCAGGTAGGTCGATCAATGGCGGCATCGCGTGGCGGCTCGTCGCGGCCAATCGCGGCGGGACCATCCTCGCGGAGGATGGGTCGGCGACGACGGTCCACGGCATCGTCACTGCTTCGGTTGCGAGCGGGTGATGATCCGATTCCGACCCGCCATCGCTGCTGGAGCGTGTGGGCTGGTTTCCCTGTGTGCATGGGGAATCTCGCCGATGGCTCGAGCTGACGAGCTGGCTGTGCCAAAGCTCCTGGACGTGCAACTCAGCCAGTCGGCCATCACAGTTTCGGGCGTCGCCGTTGCGGACGTGGTGGTACGTCTGCATCTGGCGTCGTACCAGGGGATCGTCACAAACTATTCCCCCGACGGCGGTTACGGAGATCCCAACGCGGACTTCCTGCGCACCGCCGACGGGCGCGGCCAGGTGGC
>JAVEEB010000117.1 GCA_030840665.1 Frankiaceae bacterium
GGCGGTGGCGGTGGTGGTGGCGGCGCACCCGCCGGCGGCTAGTCCACCCGGCATTCCGTCTATCTAACCGGCGCCCGCACCGACGCAGAGATGCCTCGGTGCGGGCGCCGACTCATTCCCGGACACGGAGGCGCTGGTGGCCCCGGGGACGCAGCATTGGCGCTAGTACCCGCGGGCGATCCAGTCCGGCAGAGCCGGGGCCTCCGCGCCGACCGTCGTCTCGGCGCCGTGGCCCGTCAGCACACGCGTTTCGGGCGGCAGCGTCAACAGCCTCGTGCGGATCGAGTCGATAATCGTCGGGAAGCTGGAGAACGAGCGACCCGTCGCGCCGGGGCCACCCTCGAAAAGCGTGTCTCCGCTGAACAAGACGCCCAGGTCCGGCACGTACAGGGAGACGGCCCCCGGCGTGTGCCCTGGGGTGTGGATGACAGTCACGTCGGTGCCGGCCACGCGAATCACCTGCCCGTCCGCGAGGTCCGCGTCGGGCCGCGCCTGCGGGTGGGTGAGGGCCCACAGTTCGGTGTCGGCCGGGTGCAGCCACACGGGGGCGGACAGCCGCTGGCCCAGCTTCGGCGCGAAGCCGACGTGGTCGTTGTGTGCGTGCGTGCACACGATGGCGACGACGCGGCGTTGCCCCACGACCTGGGCGATCGCGTCGACGTCATGCGGAGCGTCGATGACGATGCATTCACTCTCGTCGCCCAGCACCCACACGTTGTTGTCCAGGGGGAACGACTGGCCGTCGCTGCTCAAGGTGCCCGTCGTGATCGCGTGGTCGATGCGCGCGGTCATCAGAACACCACGACCGATCGCAGAACGTCACCGGATTGCATCTTGGCGAAAGCCGCTTCTACGTCGCCGATTGCGATGCGCTCGCTCACGAAGGTCTCCAAAGGTAGGCGTCCCTGCCGAAAAAGGTCAATCAGGTAAGGAAAATCGCGTTCGGGGAGGCAGTCGCCGTACCAGGATGATTTCAAGGAACCGCCGCGTCCGAAGACCTCGAGCAGAGGTAAGTCGAGCACCATGTCGGGGGTCGGTACGCCGACGAGGACGACACGTCCCGCCAGGTCGCGCCCGTAGAAAGCCTGTTTGTACGTCTCCGGCCGGCCCACCGCGTCGATGACCACGTCCGCACCGAAACCGTTGGTGGCCTCGCGAATCGCCCCCACCACTTCGTCGTGGGAGAGTCCGCTCGTGTTCACCACGTGCGTGGCACCAAGGCCCTTTGCCCAGGCGAGCTTGCGATCGTCGAGGTCGAGGGCGACGATCGTCGAGGCTCCGGCCAGTTTGGCCCCCGCCACCGCCGCGCTGCCGACGCCGCCGCACCCGATGACGGCAACGGTCTCCCCGCGGCGCACCGCACCTGTGTTCATCGCCGCCCCGAGCCCGGCCATCACGCCGCACCCCAGCAGCCCCGCCACGGCCGGATCCACCGTCGGGTCGACCTTGGTGCACTGACCTTCGTGGACGAGCGTCTTTTCGGCGAAAGCGCCGATGCCAAGCGCGGGAGATAGCTCCGTGCCATCGGCGAGCGTCATCTTCTGCGAGGCGTTGTGGGTGGCGAAGCAGTACCACGGCTCGGCGCGCTTGCACGCCCGGCACTCGCCGCACACGGCGCGCCAGTTGAGAATCACAAAGTCGCCGACGGCCACGTGAGTGACGGCGGAGCCAACGGTCGAAACGACTCCCGCGGCCTCGTGCCCGAGGAGGAACGGGAACGCGTCGTTGATGCCGCCCTCGCGATAGTGCAGATCGGTGTGACAGACGCCGCAGGCCTGCACATTCACGACGACGTCATGGGCGCCAGGGTCCGGGACTACCACCTGCACAAGCTCGACCGGCGCGCCCTTGGCCCGGGCGATGACACCGTTCACGGTCCATGACATGGCTGCTCCTCGCGGTGTGGCGGCTGCGGCACCGGCGTGGACGAAGTGTAAAGGCCCGGCCGGGTCGTCAGGAGTCCTGGTGCGCCCCGTCGGACGGCTCGACGACCCAGATGGACGGCTCCTCGAAGCCGCGTTCGGCGTACGCGCGCCGCACCGCGTCCGACAGCTCCCCGATGCCCTCGATCGCCACGAGCGCGATCGCCGAGCCGCCGAAGCCTCCGCCGGTCATCCGGGCGCCCAAGGCACCTGCAGATCGGGCGGCCTCGACGGCGACGTCCAGCTCGTCGGCGCTCACCCGGAAGTCGTCCTTCAATGACGCGTGCGATGCATCCAGCAGTCGACCGAGCTCGACGTAGTCACCTTCCCGCAGCGCGATCCTCGAGGCGAAGACGCGCGCGTTCTCCGTGACCACGTGGCGAACGTGCCGGCCGAGGTCGGCATCGAGGGACGCCAGCGCCGCGTCGAGACCATCGACGGCGATGTGGCGCAGTGACGGAACGCCGAGCTGGCGAGCGGCTTCCTCACAAGCCTGGCGACGCTTCGCGTACTCGCCGTCAGCCAGGGCGTGGTGCGCCCGGGTGTCGATGACGAGGAGGGCGAGACCTGCCGCGCCCGGCTCGAAGGGTTCGTGCGCGACGTCACCGCTCTGCGTGTCGTAGAAGAGGGCGGACCCGGCCTTGCCCATCATCGACGCCGTCTGGTCCATGGATCCGCACGGCACGCCGACGTACAGGTTTTCGGAGCGTTGGGCCAACAGGGCAAAGGGAAATGGGTCGACCGGGACGCCGTAGAGACCGGCCGCGACCAGCATCGTGGCGCATTCGAGCGCGGCGGACGACGACAGTCCTGACCCCGATGGCACGGTACAGTCGAGGACGACGTCGAAGCCGCGCACGTCGTGGCCCGCGTCGCGCAATGCCCAGGCAGAACCGGCAACGTACGACGACCAGTGATGGTCGGAGCGCGGAGCGAGCTCGGCGATCGGGATCTCGATCACCTCGTCCGGCCGCTGCAGAGACTGGATGCGCAGCACGTCGTCGTTGTTGCGATCCGCCGCCATGAACGCGCGTCGGTCGATCGCGAACGGGAACACGACGCCTTCCGTGTAGTCGGTGTGCTCGCCGATGAGGTTGACTCGGCCCGGCGCTGACCACACCCCGGCCGGCGCTCGCCCGTGAACGTCCATGAACCCCTGCGCAACAGTTGCGGCGTCGCTCACTTCCGGCCTCCTGTCGTACTCGTAACGAGAACCCTCACAGCTGCACCCCGCGGAGGGCCTCTGCCGTTGCTTCAGGGAGCACGTCGTTTATGAAGGCACCCATCGCCGACTCCGAGCCCGCAAAGTATTTCAACTTGTCCGGGGCGCGCTGGGGTGACGTGATCTCGAGGTGGAGGTAGCCGAGTTCGCGATCGACGCGGACCGGCGCCTGGTGCCAGGCGGCGATGTAGGGGATCTCTTCGTCGTACACCCCATGCATGCGCCGCAGCACCTCGAGATACACGCGGGCGAAGGAGTCGCGCTCGGCTTCGTCGAGCTCCGTGACGTCGGCGACCTGGCGGTTCGGGTAGACGTGGATCTCCATCGGCCACCGGGCGGCGAAGGGAACGAACGCCGTCCAATGTTCATCCCGTACGACGACACGGTTCGTTGCTTGCTCGGCCGCCAGCAGGTCGGCGAACAGATTCCGGCCGGTCGCCGCCAGGTGATCGCGCGCCGACTGCAGGGTGCGTCTCGTGCGCGGGGTGACGTAGGGGTACGCATAGATCTGCCCGTGCGGGTGATGCAGAGTGACGCCGATCGACTCGCCGCGGTTCTCGAAGATGAAGACCTGCTCGACTTGCGGGAGTGCGGACAGCTCGGCCGTGCGGTGCACCCACGCATCGAGGACGAGGCGAGCGCGTGCGGGGGTGAGGTCGGCGAAGGAAACGTCGTGGTCGGCGGTGTAGCAGACGACCTCGCAGCTGCCGTTGCCCGGACGTACCCGGAACGGCTCGACGTCGGTGGCCGGATCGATGGGAACGTCGCCGAACAGCGACGGGAACCTGTTCTCGAAGACGACGACCTCGTAGTCGTCGTCGGGCACCTCCGTGAGCCGGCCGTCCCTGGTGGGGCACAGGGGGCACTCGTCAGCGGGGGGCAGGAAGGTGCGCGTCTGCCGATGACTCGCGTACGTGATCCACTCGTCGAGCGCCGCGTCGTAGCGCATCGTCGAATCGAAGATGACCTCGGGAAGGTCGCGCACATCCACCGCGGTCCGCGGCTTGGCGCCGTCGGAGTCGAAGTAGATCAGTGTGCGGCCGTCGACGAGGGACGTGCGAGTGACTGTCATACGACGGTGCCTTTCGGATACCGGCGGCTGTCGCCAGGAGCAAGCACGTACAGGTCGGGTGCGTCTTGCTGGAGGTTGGCCGCCGGCGGAATGCGATTGACGACCCAGGTGTCCACGTCGCTCAGCGGCACGATGCTGCTCAGCGCCACGACGCCCCACTTGGTGTCGTCCGCTACGACGACGAGCCGGCGGCCGCTCCGGGCGAACGCCCTGTTGGTTTCGGCCTCTTCCACGTTCGGGGTCGTGGCGCCCGCCCGCGGGTCCAGGCCATGTACGCCCATGAACACCACGTCGACGTGCAGGCTGCGAATGGCGGCCACGGCCACGGGGCCGACCATGGCGTCCGACGGCGTGCGGACGCCGCCGGTGAGGATGATCGTCTGATCGGGGCGCGGGGTCGCGTACAGGACGTCCGCCACTCGGCGGGAGTTGGTGATGACGGTGAGCCCCGGCACGTCCACGAGTTCTGCGGCGAGGGCCCAGGTCGTGGTGCCCGCGGTCAGCGCGATCGCGCTGTGCGGCTGTACGAGGGTGGCCGCCTGCTGGGCGATGATGCGCTTTTCGGCCCGTTCACGGGTGGACTTCGCCTCGAAACCGGGCTCGTCGGTGGCTCCGGCGCTCTGCGCCGTCGCCCCGCCGTGGACCTTGGTGAGCAACCCTCGGTGTTCGAGGAGGTCGAGGTCGCGGCGGATGGTCATCTCGCTGACGCCCAGCAACTGCGTGAGCTCACTCACGCGGACGGCGCCGTTGGCTGCGACCGCTTCGAGGATGCTGGCATGGCGTTTGGGGGCGAGCGCGGCACGTACTCCAGACTCCGGCACGTGCACCCTCCAAGGCGGGCAGGTGTCAGGTCACAGTGCCCAACATTTTCGAACAATACCAAACATCGACCGGGTGTCGTCAACGTGAAGCCCCGGATATGAAAACCTGCAGCCTCCGGGCGGGTCTGCCCGGGTCGATCACGTCGAGCGGAGTGCACGATGTCGTTGCCTCACGAGTGGACCCCTACCCGCAAGTTCGCTGACGCCTGTGGTGCCGCATGACGCCCTCGGGACGGCAGTTGCGGCTAGCGGCCGGCGACTACGTCGCCATCG
>JAVEEB010000164.1 GCA_030840665.1 Frankiaceae bacterium
GACGTGCCAGGAATGACCGGCGTCGGATGTCGAGTACAGCTTGTGCGGCCCGGTCCACCACGGGCCGACATCGTCGAGGAGCCAGGCACGGTCCGGGCCGACAGCCGCGAAGCCGTTGGGCGTGCCCCCACCGTCTCCATAACCCACCGGCTTCAACGCGTGCCAGCTCCTGCCTCCGTCATCGGTACGCCACAGCTGGCCACGGCCTCCGAACCGCCAGGCTGACTCCTTGCCCGCCGTCACCACGTTGGAGGCATATCCATAGGCCTCTGTGGGAAGCGGCCCGCGCCAGGTCACCCCGTCGTCGCCGCTTCGCCACACGTCCTTGGTCATCATCCCGGCGGTCGGCTCGCCCGCGCAGACGAGCCACAGGTCGCCGTGCGCCGCGGCGCTGAGGCTGGCCGAGCACTGCGAGGCAGGGAGCTGACGTCCGGTCCAGGTGATACCTCCGTCGCGCGTCTCGACCAAGCCGTTGGGGCCAGCCATGTAAGCCGTCCGCGCGTCCACCGACACCAGCTGCGCGGACGGGCCCGGCAACTCTGCGGCGAGCTGCACCACGCGGTCACCCTCTATGCTCGCCAATCGTGAAGGCGCACAGTCCGCAGCATTCACACAGGCGCCCAGAATAAGTAGTGGAGGCTCGGAAATTGCGTCCACCGAGTGGACGTGCCCGGGGGTCGCAATGGCTCGCCAGGCTGCACCGCCATCGTGCGTGACGTAGAGCTCTGGCCCATACGCATAGCCATCGTTCTGGTTGGCGAAGGCGAGTCTGGATACGGCCAAGTCAGCGGGATCGGCACCGTCTGCTGGCCACGGGCCAGAAGCGATGACGACCGGCGCCGACCACGTGCTCCCGCCGTCCGAGCTCGTCTCGGTAAATACGCGGCAACCGCCGGGGCGCGGGTCGCAGATCTCAGCAAGCAAGACACCGTGCGCGGCCGTCGGGAAAGCAATCGCGAGTGGCTTGCGATACGGACCGTCGTCGAGAGGGATCTCTGTCGCGGCAACCGTGCCGCTCGTCGCGCTCTTGAGACCGAGGTCGGGCAGAGGCGGGGATGTCGACTGCGCTGGAGTGGCCACCACGACCTGGGGCCTCGCTATGCCGCAGCCGGAGATGGCGGTCGCCAGCAGCGCGCTCGCAGTCGCCGCCCGCATCCAGTAACCCCTGCGCATCGTGCCCCCTCGCCCCATCGACGCGGCGAGTCACGCAAAGGTTGCAGCTCGTCAGGAATCGCGCTCGTAACCGGTCGGCGCCGCTACATTGCCTGTAGCGAAACGTCACGACCGACAACAGCGGGCACGGCCTGCGGACAATGAGGCAACGTGCGGGTCCCCGCTCGCATCACTGCCGTCTGGCTGACCGCGATGTTCTTGCTAGCGCCCTGCGCCTCATCGACGGCGATCGCGGACTCGACGACCCCCACCGCCGTGCCCACCAGCCTCCCGGTCGCCCCCGTCGTCCCGGCTGTGCCGCCGCCGCCCTCGCCGTATTACGTCGTCCGACCGCACGACACGATCGGCTCCGTCGCGGCCCGCTACGACATCCCGTGGCGCCGGCTCGCCCGGTGGAACCAGCTGCCCGCCCCGTACACGTTGCAGGTCGACGGCGTGCTTCGCCTCGACGCCCCGACGGTGCCCCTTGCCCCATTCTCGAGCACGATCATCAAGCCGCATCTGGCCGACACACATTGGCGCGCGGGCTGCCCCGTCGCCTTTACCGACCTGCGGCTCGTGTGGGTGACGTACATCGATTTCAACGGAATCTCTCACAAGGGCTACGTCGTCGTGCACTACTCGGTCGCTCGCAATATCCAGCAGGTGTTCAGGAAGTTGTACGACGCCCGCTTCCGCATTCAGGCCATGACGCCGCTTGCGGTGAACACTCCCGGGCTGACGTCGGAGAGTCGCGCGACGCTCGCTTACAACTGCCGCCTCATGCCGACCGGGTCGTCGTACTCGCAGCACGCCTTTGGCACCGCTATCGACATCAACCCCGGACAGAACCCCGAGGTCACCGCGGCCGGCGATGTCCATCCCACGACGGCAGTGACGTTCACAGACCGCACGCGCTACCGGCTGGGGCTCATGCATCCCGGCGGCGTCGTCGTGCGCGCCCTGGCGGCTGGCGGCTTCAAGTGGGGAGGCAACTGGCATAGCAGTAAGGACTACATGCACTTCTCGGTCAGCGGTGGCTGAGCCGGGCGCGCCTCTGCGCATGACACCGGAGGCCGTAAACGTCATCGTCGCCACCCTGCGCCGGGCCGGTTGCGTGTTCGCCGAAGACGAGGCCGCGCTCCTCATCAGAGCCGCGCAGGATGCCGCCGATCTTGACGCGATGGTCACCCGCCGAGTGACGGGATTCCCCCTGGAACAGGTGATCGGGTACGCCGAGTTCCATGGTCTGCGCATCCTCCTCGAGCCCGGCGTATTCGTGCCGCGACACCGCACGGAATTCCTGGTACAGCAGGCGATCGAGCTCACCGGGCCCGGCGACACCGTGGTTGACCTGTGCTGCGGGGCGGGCGCGATCGGCGCGGCTCTGCTCGTAGCGATCGAGGGCATCACCCTGTCCGCCGCTGACGTGGACCCGACCGCGGTGCGCTGCGCACGACGCAACCTCGCCACTTCCGCCGCGCACGTGTACGAAGGTGACTTGTTCGACGCGTTGCCCGCGTCACTCATGGGCGCCGTTGACGTGCTGGTCGCGAACGCGCCGTACGTCCCGACCGACGGGATCCCGTTGCTGCCGCCCGAGGCGCGCGACTACGAGCCGCACGTCGCCCTCGACGGCGGCGGGGACGGTCTCGACGTGCACCGCCGCATCGCCGAGGCCGCCCCGCGCTGGCTCTCCCCCGGTGGTCATCTGCTCATCGAGACGACGGAACCCCAGGCCGAGCGGATGGTCGACATCTTCAGCGCAGCCGGGCTCGTCCCGCGAATCGTCAGCTCCGACGAGTGGAGCGCCAGCGTCGTGATCGGTCGTCTCGCCGGCCAAGGGTGACTGGTGCAAGCTCGGCTCCGCGACCCCTCGCCGCGGGGCCGGTGGCGCGCGAGACTGGTGCCCGACGAGAGGTGGTCGCCGTGGCCGCAGGGACGAAGGAAGATCCGTGGGAGCTCGTGACGGCGCCGGGCAGCTCCTCGTACACGATGTTCCGGGACGACGACGCAGACGTGCTGGTGTGCCAGGTCGGCTCGACGACCCTGAAGTACCACGCGAGCTCGATCGACGACCTGCACGCGTGGTTGCTCGAGCAAGGCGATTGGGTCCCGCTCGGCGCCGCCGACGAGAACAAGCCGGCCGCCGAAGGAACCGTCGAGGCGTGGGGCCGCGACGAGACGAACCCGGTCGGCGGTTGGTACGGCCTGCGCAAGGGCTACCGGGGGCGATTCGGCATGTACCTGCCGCCGCTGCTGGAGGCATTAGGTCTCGCGGAGCTCACCCACGACCCGCGTAACAACCGGGTCCGCGCGCTCTGAACGATTTTCTGCCACCGGCCGGACCGTCGGCGCCGCTGCGTGTGCCGCGGCTCCACGTAGGCTCCACACCCGTCGCTCCCGGCGCGCAAATATCTCGATGGCGGGCAGAACCTCCGGGGTGCATAAACCGTTCATGGTGCGACGGAAAGCCACGGACGGAGTTGGATGAGGGCAGAAGAGCGGGCCGCGGCCTTCGACGAGTTCGCGTCGTCGACAACGCCGCGGTTGCGACGCGCGGCGCTGTACATCGCGCTCGATCGCCATCACGCCGACGACCTCGTACAGCATGCCCTCGAGAAGACTTTCCTCCACTGGCAACGGGCGTGCGATGCGCCCTACGCCTATGCCCGACGGGTAATGGTGAATGCCTCCACGGACTGGTGGCGTGGCGTCTCGCGTCGCGAACGGCTGGGTGCCACCCCGGAGCGCGCGTCCGACAGAGATGTGCAGAACGACTACGCACAACGGGATCTGGTTCTGACCGCACTGGCCCAGCTGACGGCTAGGGAGCGGGCCGTCATGGTGCTGCGCTTCTACGAGGACATGACCGAGGCCCAGATCGCCGAAGCGCTGAAGATCGCTCCCGGCACGGTCAAAAGCACAGCACATCGCGCCCTCGCAAAGCTGCGCTCGTCTGCGCTCAGCGAACTGGCCGTGGAGGAGAACTGATATGGCACCCGTTGAAGACTGGCTGTCACAAGCCATGCGAGACGCGAGCTCTGACGCGACGGCCCCAGCTAGGCTGCAGCCGGCCGCCGTACGCGCCGCGGCACGGCGCCATCGGCTCCAGCGCATCGGCGGGACCGTCGCCGTCGCTGCACTCGTCGGCGCTGTCGTGGTCGCCGTCCCCTCGTTCTTCGGCGCCGGCCACATTTCGGGCTTGAACAACCTCGCAACCCATCCGCCGACGGTCACATCAAGCCCAACGCCCACGCAGGTCTCGTCTGCCCGGCCCCTGCCCTCGGGCTCGTTGCCGCCGACCGCCCCGTCGGCGCCCGGCAAGGTGACCCCGTCAGGCCACCAGGATCTGCATCCGGTGACGGCGACTCAGTCGGACAGGGACGCCATCGTGGCGGCCTATGTAGCGGACAGGCACTACCAGCAGCAGTGGATCACGGGCACGACGCCGGGCTCCCTGTACCTTGCCTACGACGCCAATTCGCGCATGTACTACGCGTGGACTGGGTTCCAGCCTGCCGCTGGGGCGCCACTCCGCGTCGGCGTCGGGCTGCAAGACGGCGGTTCTCGCGTCGCGTTCGAACGTTCCGCGACGGGTGGCTGGCACACCTACGACATCTGCACAACGCCCGACTTCCTCACGTTCGTCGGGGAGCTGCCCCTCCAAGGGCGCTGCCCGACCCCATGGACGGGACAGGCGCCGACCATCGGCGCTTACGGCCTTCAGCTCGTCGGCACTAGCACGTCGTACGACTTGCTGGTGAATGTCCCGACGCCGTGGGCGACAGACGTGCACGTGACGGG
>JAVEEB010000176.1 GCA_030840665.1 Frankiaceae bacterium
CATCCGCGACACCGCGATCGCCCAGCCGCTCATCGTCGCCGCCGGCCTGGCCGCCGCCGAGGTCCTCCTCGAAGACAGCGACGGGTCCGTCGGCATCGCCGCCGGGCACTCCGTCGGCGAGTTCACCGCGACCGCTGCCGCCGGTGGCATCAGCGCCGAGGGCGCCTTGGTCCTCGTCCGCGAGCGCGGGCGCCTCATGGCGGCCGCGGCCGCCGCTGCGGAGCCCAGCGGCATGAGTGCGCTCCTCGGCGGCGACCCGAAGATCGTGGTCCCGCACGTCGAGGCCTTCGGCCTGACCATCGCCAACCACAACGGCGCCGGGCAGCTGGTGGCCGCCGGTTCGCTCGAGGCGCTCCGCAAGCTCGACGAGAACCCGCCGGAGGGTGCGCGCGTCCGCACGCTGGCGGTCGCCGGAGCGTTCCACACCGAATACATGCACCCCGCCGCCGCGGAGCTCGAGCAGCTCGCCGCGGGTGTCCCCATGCGCGACCCGCACGTGCGCCTGCTGTCCAACGCCGACGGCAAGGTTGTCACGTCCGGCCCCGAACTGCTGCGCCGGCTCGTCGCCCAGGTGGCGTCGCCGGTCCGCTGGGACCTGTGCATGAAGACGTTCGGCCAGCTCGGCGTCACGGCCGTCATCGAGCTGCCGCCCGCGGGCAGCCTCACCGGCCTCATCAAGCGCGCCCTGCCGGGAGTCGAGACCGTCGCCCTCAAGTCGCCGGACGACCTCGACAAGGCCCGCGGCCTCCTCACGGCCCACGAGATGACCCACGAACCCGCTCCGGCCTGGCGCGTTGTCGTCGCCCCGTCGGGCGGCATCTTCACCTCGAGCGTCGCCGAAGGCACCGAGGTCGCCCCCGGCGCCGTCATCGGCGAGCTCGTCAACCGCGACAAGAGGGACACCGTCACCGCAGCAAACGGCGGTGTCGTGATCGAGTGGTTGATCGTCGACGGCGATCCGGTGAGCCCCGGCCAGCCGCTCGTCCGCCTGCACCCGACGGAGGATTCCGCATGACCTACGGCACGCGCATCAGCGGCCTCGGCGACTACCGACCGTCGACCATCATCAGCAACGAGGACATGGCGAAGCTCGTCGAGACCTCGGACGAGTGGATCCGCACGCGAGTCGGGATTGCGAACCGCCGCAAGGCCGGTGCTGACGAGACCGTCGTGACCATGGCCACCGCCGCCGGTGCGAAGGCCATCGCGGACGCGGGCATCGACCCGACCGAGATCGACCTCGTGCTGGTCGCCACCTGCTCGCTGCTCGCCACGATGCCGCACGCCGCCCCGCGCGTCGCCGTCGCTCTCGGCATCCCCTCCCCCGGCGCCGTCGACATCAACGCGGCCTGCGCGGGCTTCTGCTACGCGCTGTCGTTCGCCGCCGACGCGGTCCGCGGCGGCACGGCACGCAACGTCCTCGTGATCGGCGCCGAGAAGTTGACCGACATCACCAACTGGGAGGACCGCAACACCTGCATCCTCTTCGGTGACGGTGCGGGCGCGGCGCTCGTCAGCCGGAGCGCGGACGGCAGCGAAGGCATCGGGCCGGTCGTGATGGGCAGCGCCGGCGAATTGAGCGAGTTCATCACCATGAACGACAAGCTGCAGATGGTGATGGAAGGCCAGTCGGTCTACCGGTGGGCGACGGGTGTGCTGCCGACCGTCGTACGCGAAATCCTTGACCGCACAGGGATCGACGCGGCCAACCTCGACGCGCTGGTGCTCCACCAGGCCAACCTGCGCATCATCGACAGCGTGGCCCGGTCGCTGCACCTCCCCGAATCCGTCGCCATCGGTCGCGACATCGTCGAGTCGGGCAACACGTCCGCCGCGTCGATCCCGTTGGCCCTCACGACGTTGCGCGAGACTGGAGAGGTCACAAGCGGCGATCGCATGTTGCTGCTCGGTTTCGGCGGCGGCCTCTCGTACGCCGGTCAGGTCATCACCTGCCCGTGAACACCGCCTGAAAATTGGCACCCCACCGCCGCTCACCCGGCACCCACCGCAAGGAAGGAACCTGAATGACGGAGAACGAAATCCTCGCCGGCCTCGCAGAGATCATCAACGAGGTCGCGGGTGTCCCCGCCGACCAGGTCGCGGCGGACAAGACGTTCACGGACGACCTCGACATCGACTCACTGTCGATGGTCGAAGTCGTTGTCCAGGCTGAAGAGCGCTTCGGCGTGAAGATCCCCGACGAAGAGGTCAAGAACCTCAAGACCGTCGGCGACGCCGTGAACTTCATCAAGGCTGGTGCGGCCGCGTGACTTCTGACGCCACCCGCGTCGTCGTCACCGGTCTCGGCGCGACGACCCCCCTCGGTGGGGACGTCGCGACCACTTGGGCAGGGCTGCTCGCCGGCAACTCCGGCGTGAAGCTCCTGACCGAGGACTGGGCCGAATCGCTGCCGGTGCGCATCGCCGCACCGGTGGCGGTCGACCCATCGGAAGTCATGGACCGCGTCGAGGCCCGCACACTCGACCGCAGCGCGCAGCTCGCGCTGATCGCCGCGCGCGAAGCGTGGGCGGATGCCGGCTTCGCCGAGGGCGAGGTCGACCCGTTCCGGTTAGGCGCCGTCGTCGCGAGCGGCATCGGTGGTGTGACGACCTTGCTCAATCAGTACGACGTGCTGAAAGAAAAGGGCGCCCGTCGCGTCTCGGCGTACACGGTCCCGATGCTGATGCCCAACGGGCCCGCAGCGAACGTCAGTCTCGCGATCGGCGCTCGCGCCGGCACGCACACCCCCGTCAGCGCCTGCGCGTCCGGAGCCGAAGCGATCGCCTACGGCATCGACATGATCCGGGCGGGTCGCGCGGATGTCGTCGCCGCCGGTGGCACCGAGGCTGCGATCCACGCACTGCCGATGGCCGCGTTTGCGGCCATGCGCGCCCTGTCGACGCGGGAGGACGACCCGCAGGGGGCGTCCCGGCCGTACGACAAATCGCGCGACGGTTTCGTGCTCGGCGAAGGCGCCGGCATCTTGATCCTCGAGAGCGAGGCGCACGCGAAAGCGCGCGGCGCACGCATCTACGGGTACGCGACCGGTTACGGCCTGTCCTCCGACGCGCACCACATCGCCGCCCCCGACCCGACGGGAGAAGGTGCGGCACGAGCGATGATCGAGTGCGTCGCCAATTCCGGCGCCGAGGCCACTGATGTCGTCCACGTGAACGCACACGCGACGTCGACTCCCGCCGGCGACGTCGCCGAGTCGCAGGCCATGTACGTCGCCCTCGGCGAGCACGCAGCAAGCGTTCCCGTCACCGCGACGAAGGGCAACATCGGGCACCTGCTCGGGGCCGCCGGCTCGGTCGCGTCGATCGTGACGCTGCTCGCGCTGCGGGAGGGCCGTATCCCCCCGACGCGCAACCTCACCGACCAGGACGACCAGATCCGTCTCGACGTCGTGACTGTCGTGCCGCGCCCCGTCGGCGAGGGCCTCGCCCTGGTCAACGCGTTCGGCTTCGGGGGCCACAACGTCTGCCTCGGCTACCGCATCAACTAGCCGATCTCTGCTGTGCCACAACGAAAGGACGCCGCACCCGTGACGCTTCTCGAGAACGCGCCCCTCGCCGAGCGTCTCGCCGACAAGCGTGGCCCCTGGGTGAAGGTCGCCGGTCTTGTCGACGACGGCACGTTCACGCCGCTGTTCGACGACGATGACTCGGGTTTCCTGTCAGGTGTCGGGTCGATCGACGGCTCCCAGGTCGTCGTCTTCGCCTCCGACGCCAGCGTGCAGGGCGGCGCGATGGGCACGGACGGGTGCCGGCACATCGTCGGTGCGTACGAGAAGGCACTCGCGCTTTCCGTGCCGATCATCGGCCTCTGGCACAGCGGTGGCGCGCGGCTGCGCGAAGGCGTCGAATCCCTCGACGCGGTCGGCACCGTTTTTGCTGTCATGACACGGGCTTCGGGCAAGATCCCGCAGTTGTCGGTCGTGCTCGGTCCGGCCGCCGGCGGCGCGGCTTACGGTCCGGCCCTGACCGACATCGTGATTCTCGGACCGGGCGGCCGCGTGTTCGTCACCGGCCCCGAGGTCGTGCGGTCGGTCACCGGTGAAGACGTCGACATGCTCAAGCTCGGCGGCCCGGACGCGCACGGGCGACGCAGCGGCGTGGTCCACGTCACGACGGACTCGGACGACGAGGCGTACGGCGTTGCGCGTTCCCTGGTGTCCCTGCTCTCGCAGGTCGGCACGGCGGACCTCGCGTCGATCGTCGACGGCGACCTCGCGGCCTGCCTTCCCGACACCCCCAAGCGGGCGTACGACGTGCACCCCATCATCGACGGCCTGCTCGACGAGGGCACGTCGATCGAGCTGCACCCCAAGTGGGCACCCAACATCGTGACCACGCTCGGCCGTCTCGCGGGCCAGACCGTCGGCGTCATTGCCAACAACCCGATGCGGCTCGGCGGCTGCCTCGATTCGACGTCGGCGGAGAAGTCGGCGCGGTTCGTACGGATGTGCGACGCGTTCGGAGTGCCGCTCGTCGTGATCGTCGACGTGCCCGGCTACCTGCCCGGCGTCGGCCAGGAATGGGACGGCGTCGTTCGCCGCGGCGCCAAGTTGCTGCACGCTTTCGCGGAGGCCGTCGTGCCGCGGGTGACGCTCATCACGCGCAAGGCGTACGGGGGCGCGTACATCGCCATGAACTCCAAGTCCCTCGGCGCAACCAAGGTTTTTGCCTGGCCGGGCGCCGAGGTCGCCGTGATGGGCGCCGTCGCCGCCGTGCGCATCCTGCACCGCAAGAAATTGGCCGAGGTGCCCGACGGTCAGCGCGCCGAGGTCGAGGAGCAGCTCGCGGAAGAGCACGAGCGCATCGCCGGCGGCCTCGACCGCGCGATGGAGCTCGGGGTCGTCGACGCCGTCATCACCCCGATGGTGACCAAGCGCGCCCTGGCCACCGCAATCGCGGGCGTCGCGGCCCGCGGGGACCACGGCAACATCCCTTTGTAGTCTGGTTTCTCCCGTTGAGAAGAGACGCCGTGACCCTCCCCACCCTGCAGATCGTCATCGCCAGCACCCGGCCCGGCCGGGTCGGTCCCTCGGTGGCGGAGTGGTTCCACACCGTCGCGGTCGCGCACGGCGGATTCACCGTCGAGCTCGTCGACCTCGAGACGGTCGACCTGCCGATGCTGGATGAGCCGAAGCATCCCCGACTCGGCGACTACGTGCATCAGCACACGAAGGACTGGAGCGCCACCATCGGCCGCGCCGACGCGTTCGTCTTCGTGATGCCCGAATACAACTACTCGTACAACGCACCGCTGAAGAATGCGATCGACTACCTGCACAACGAATGGCACTACAAGCCGGTGGGCTTCGTCAGCTACGGCGGGATCGCGGCTGGCACGCGTGCCGTCCAGGCCATCAAGCAGGTCGTCACCGCGTTGAAGATGATGCCGATGTTCGAGGGCGTGAATGTGCCGTTCGTCAGGCAGTTCCTCGACGCGGACAACCGCTTCGTTCCGAACGACATCCTGGACGCGGCGGCACCGGCGATGCTGAACGAGCTCGCGCGCTGGACGTCGGCCATGTCGAGCCTTCGCTCGTAGCCCTGCCTCGGTGCCGCTCGCGGCTGCCGGTCAGATCACCGAGAGCAGTCGCGCCGCCGGGCCGTCGGCCGCTGCTTGCCGGAACGGCTCGAGCTCGTCGTCCCACGCTGTGCCGAGCAACGTTTCGATGGCGACAGGGACGGCGCCCAGGTACGGCGCACCGGCAAGCAACGCGCGCAGCTGCAGCTCGCCGACGACGACGTCCCCGCTGGCACTGGTCGTCGCGCTGAAGAGACCGAGAGTGGGGGTGAAGCTGTGCCGCACACCATCGCAGCCGGCCGACGGTTCCTCGGTCACCTCGAAGCGCAGCATCGACCAGCCCTTGAGGACGCTCGCCAGTCGTCCCGCCGCGCCGATGCGGCCGCGCCACGTGCCTTCGGCGCGCAGCAGCCCGGGCGCATGAGTCTGATCACGCCACGACAAAGCGACCCGCACGCCCAGCTCATTGGAGAGCGCCCACTCGACGTGGGGTGTCAGGGCAGGCGGGCATGAATGCACGTGCAAAGTGCCACAAACGGTCACAGTGACCTCCGTCGTACCAGCGAGGGACGCCTTCCCCAGCGGCCTGCGGTGTGACGGATGTGACTGCTGTGGCGAGTGTGCCACATGTGACTGTGAGTCGCCAGGCCTCGCAGGACGGTGGGGCAGGCCTGGATGGGGTACGACGCCGCGATGACCCCCACCAGCACCGCCCACGACGTCGACGCTCTCGTCGTCGGCGCCGGACCCGCGGGCCTGGCCGCGGGCCTCTGGCTCGGCCGCTACCGGCGCAGCGCGCTCGTCCTGGACAGCGACGAGCACCGCAATGCGGCCACCCAGCAGGTGCACGGCTACCTCGGGCTGGATGACCTCTCCCCCGCCGAGCTGACCGCGCGCGGCCGGGCCCAGTTGGCGGCGTACCCGACCGTGTCGGTCCGGGCCGGCCGGTGCCGATCGCTGACGGGGTCGCTCGGGGACTTCCGCGCCGTGCTCGAGGACGGCACCCGGGTGAGGGCCTCGCGCGTGATCCTCGCGACGGGTGTCGCCGACGTCCTGCCGACGTTGCGCAACTTCGCCGACCACTACGGCCGCAGCGCCTTCCACTGCCCCGCCTGCGACGGGTACGAGGCCCAAGGACTCGACATCGTC
>JAVEEB010000195.1 GCA_030840665.1 Frankiaceae bacterium
AGCTCCTTCTTGGCCGTGCGACTGTCGCCGCCGGCGCCGAGCTTCTTGCCACCGGGTGTCGCCGCGACCGGCACCATCGCACGGCGTCTCTTGAGGTATTCGTCAACCCCGCCTGGAAGTTCCAGGATCGCGCCGTCTCCCAGCAGGGCGACCGTGCGGTCCGTGACCCGCTCCAGGAAGTACCGATCGTGGGACACGACCAGCAGCACGCCCGGCCACGAGTCAAGGAGGTCCTCGAGCGCCGTCAGCGTGTCGATGTCGAGGTCGTTGGTCGGTTCGTCGAGGATCAGCACGTTCGGCTCGGTCATCAGCAGCCGCATCAGTTGCAGCCGCCGGCGCTCCCCGCCGGACAGGTCACCGACTCGCGTCCACTGCTTGTTCGCGGTGAAGCCGAACCGTTCCAGCAGCTGCGACGCGGACATCTCCTTGCCCTTGCCGATCGACATGACCTTCGCCACGTCCTCGACCGCCTCCAGCACCCGCAGCGAAGCCGGCAACTCGACCACGTCCTGCGACAGGTACGCGAGCTTGACGGTGATGCCCGTCTTGACGAAACCCGAGACGGGCTTCACATCTCCGGTGATCGTACGGAGCAACGTGGTCTTGCCGGCGCCGTTGACGCCGACGATGCCGAAGCGGTCACCGGGGCCAACCCGCCACGTGATGTCGTCGAGGAGCTTGCGGCCACCCAACGTCACCGTCACGTCTTCGGCGTCGTACACCGTCTTTCCGAGGCGGGCGGACGCGAGCTGTTGCAGCTCGACGCGGTTGCGCGCCTCGGGAATGTCCGCGATGAGCGCGTTCGCCGCGTCGATGCGGAACTGCGGCTTGGACGTGCGCGCGGGCGGTCCACGCCGGAGCCAGGCGAGCTCCTTGCGCATCAGGTTCTGGCGGCGGGACTCCGACGCGGACGCCATGCGGTCGCGTTCCGCCTTAGCGAGCACGTACGCCGAGTAGCCGCCGTCGTACGCAAGAACCCGCCCGTCATCGACCTCCCACGTGTGGGCGCACACCTCGTCGAGGAACCAGCGATCGTGGGTGACCACAACCAACGCGCCGCGCCAGGACTTGAGGTGCTGCGCGAGCCACGAGATGCCTTCGACGTCGAGGTGGTTGGTCGGCTCGTCGAGGATGAGCAGGTCTGGCTCGGCGACGAGCATGGAGGCGAGGGCGGTGCGACGGCGTTCGCCACCGGACATGGTGTCGACGATCGTGTCGAGGCCGTTGGACAGGGCGGGCAACCCGAGGCCCTCGACAATGCCGCGCAGGTTGGCGTCCGCTGCCCACTCGTGGTCGGCCCGGTCACCGACGACGACGTGGCGAACGGTCGAGCCGGGGGGCAGGGGTGCCTGCTGGGAGAGCAGCGACACGTGGACGCCGTTGGCCATCGACACGCGCCCGGAGTCGGGCGGCTCCTCGCCGGCCACGATGCGGACGAGTGTCGTCTTGCCACCACCGTTGCGACCGACGATCCCGATGCGGTCGCGCTCCTCGACCCCGAGCGACACGGCGTCGAGCAGTGTCGTCGTACCGAAGGATTTGGTGACCGATTCAAGGTTCACGAGGTTGGCCACCGGCTGATTGTCGCAGAGACCCTCTTTTGCACAGGGCTTGCCTGTCCACAGACGGCGAGTGATCGCCCCGAACGCCGCCCGTCCTGGCTGACACTCGGCGACACCCAATCCATGACGGAGGATCTGTGAACTTTCGCCGACTCACCATGCATCTGGCCGCCGCGACCGCGGCCGTGTCCCTGGTGCTGGCGCTTGCGCCGGCAGCAGCCGAGGCTCGCAGTGCTCCACGCTCCAAGCGGGTGTGCTCGAAGGCCATCCGTCACCACGTTGCCTGCAACGCTCGCGTCCTCGTGGACCGCCGGCTGCGGCCGCGCGCAACGACAGCCTTCGCCGGCGGCTACACGCCCACCCAACTGCGCACGGCTTACGGTCTTACCGGCGACTCGACGCGCACCATCGCGATCGTCGATGCCTATGCGAGCCCTCGGGCGGCTAGCGACCTCGCCGTCTATCGCGCGCAATTCGGTCTGTCGCCTGCTTCGCTGACGCAGGTCAACCAGCGTGGCGGAAGCATCCTGCCGAAGGGGAGCGTGTCCTGGGGGCAGGAGGAGATGCTCGACCTGGAGATGGCATCGGCGATCTGTCCCGGCTGCTCCCTGCTGTACGTGGGAGCCGATTCGTCGTCGATGAACGACCTTGCCACGGCGGTCGACGCGGCCGCGAATCTGGGTGCGTCCGTGATCTCCAACTCCTATGGCGGCAGGGAATTCGCGGGTGAGACGGCGCTCGCCGGCCACTACGACCATCCGGGGATCGCCATCGTGGTGAGCTCCGGCGACAGTGGCTTCGGGGCGCAGTTCCCGGCGGTTTTCAACACTGTGACGGCCGTCGGAGGCACGACATTGCAGCTGACCGCCGGCGGCGCCCGGGCGACCGAAACTGTGTGGAGTGGCGCCGGCAGCGGCTGCTCCGCGTACGTCGCCAAGC
>JAVEEB010000307.1 GCA_030840665.1 Frankiaceae bacterium
CCCCGCGACCCCCGCGACCCCGGCGACCCCCGCGACTCCCGCGACCCCCCCGGCGACTCCGGCCCGCCCCCCGGCTCCGGCGACCCCTGAGACTCCGGCGATCCGCCAGCCGTCCGCACCCGCGACGTCCGAGATAGCGAGCGCGGTGGCGGAGATGAAAGCGGCCGGTGAGCCGCTGCCGGAAACTGCCGAAGCGACACCCCGCGCCATCAATCGCGCCGATCTCGAGCGGGTCGTGAACGGGGCCCACCACGACCCCCACGGCATCCTCGGGGCGCACATCGACGGGTCGGTGCTCACGGTCCGCACGCTGCGCCCGCACGCGAAGACCGTGTGTCTCGTCATCGGTGACGACAAGCACGAGATGACCCACGAATACGGCGGCATCTGGGTGGTGGCCCTCCCCCGACCCGACGTGCCCGACTACCGCATCCAGGTCACGTACGACGGCGGCGACCCGCAACTGCTCGACGACCCGTACCGGTTCATGCCGACACTCGGCGAGCTCGACCTGCACCTCGTCCGCGAGGGCCGCCACGAGCGGCTCTGGGAGGTGCTCGGCGCGCACGTGCACCGCTACAAGTCCATGTCCGGCGAGATTCTCGGCACGTCCTTCGCGGTGTGGGCCCCCAGCGCCCGAGGCGTTCGGCTGATCGGCGACTTCAACTACTGGGACGGCGTTGCGCACCCGATGCGCGCGCTCGGCTCGTCGGGCGTCTGGGAGATCTTCGTGCCCGACATCGGAGCCGGGACGCGCTACAAGTTCGCGATCCTCGGGGCCGACAGCGTGTGGCGCGAGAAGGCCGACCCGCTCGCCTTCGCCGCCGAGCTGGCGCCGGCCACCGCGTCGATCGTGACCGATTCGGCGTACACGTGGAACGACGGCACCTGGCTGGCCGCTCGCGCCGAGGCGAATCCGTACACGGCACCCATGAGCATTTACGAAGTACACCTGGCCTCGTGGAAGCAGGGAAAGGGTTACCGCGAGCTTGCCCACGAGCTCGTGGAATACGTGACCCACCTGGGCTTTACGCACATCGAGCTGCTGCCGGTCGCCGAGCATCCCTTCGGTGGATCGTGGGGCTACCAGGTCACGTCGTACTTCGCCCCGACGTCACGACTCGGCACACCGGACGACTTCCGCTACTTCGTCGACACGATGCACCAGGCCGGTATCGGCGTCATCGTCGACTGGGTCCCCGCGCACTTTCCGAAGGACGAATGGGCGCTCGCGCGCTTCGACGGCACCGCGCTGTACGAGCACGCAGACCCGCGACGCGGCGAACAGCCCGACTGGGGCACGTACGTGTTCAACTTCGGCCGCAACGAAGTGCGCAACTTCCTCGTGGCAAACGCCCTGTACTGGTTGGAGGTTCTGCACGTCGATGGCCTCCGCGTGGATGCGGTCGCCTCGATGCTGTACCTCGACTACTCCCGCAAGGATGGTGAGTGGATCCCGAACGAGTACGGCGGCCGCGAGAACCTCGACGCCGTGCATTTCCTGCAGGAAATGAACGCGACCGTGTACGGGCGGGTGCCCGGCGTGATGACGATCGCCGAGGAATCGACGGCCTGGCCGGCGGTCTCACGGCCGACGCATCTCGGCGGCCTCGGCTTCGGCTTCAAGTGGAACATGGGCTGGATGCACGATTCGCTCAGCTACATCCAGAACGCGCCGATCTACCGGCAGTACCACCACCACGAGATGACGTTCTCGATGGTGTACGCGTTCACCGAAAACTTCGTGCTGCCGATCTCGCACGACGAGGTCGTCCACGGCAAGGGATCGCTGCTGCGCAAGATGCCGGGCGACCGTTGGCAGCAACTGGCCAACCTGCGGGCCTACCTCGCGTTCATGTGGGCGCACCCCGGCAAGCAACTGTTGTTCATGGGCAGCGAGTTCGGCCAGGAGTCGGAGTGGTCCGAGGGGCGTTCGCTCGACTGGTGGCTGCTCGAGACCCCCGACCACCGCGGGCTCTTCGACCTCGTGCGCGACCTCAACCACGTGTACCGCGCCGCCCCCGCGTTGCACACCCGCGACTTCACGCCGGACGGGTTCTCCTGGATCGACGCGAACGACACCGGCCACAACGTGCTGTCGTTCCTGCGTTGGGGCGACGACGGTTCTGTTGTTGCCTGCATCGCCAACTTCGGTGGGATTCCCTACTCCGACTACCGGATCGGGCTGCCGCGCGAGGGTGTCTGGGTGGAGACCCTCAACACGGACGCGGAGCAGTATGGCGGCAGCGGGGTCGGCAACATGGGGGCAGTGCACGCGGAGGCTCAGACCTGGCACGGGCAACCGTTCTCGGCGTCGATCACGGTGCCCCCGTTGGGCGTCCTGTACTTGACGGGCCCTGCCGCGCCCGTCGTCATCGAGGCGGCCCCCCTCGCCTCGACCACCAAGGCTGTCACGCCGTCCGCCCCGCCCGCACCCGCTCCCTAGCCGTCGCGCGCCCGCACCGCCCGCACCCCGCTCTCTAGCCGTCGCGCAGCGGATCAGTGCAGCGGAAGTGGTCACCTACGACCACTTCCGCTGCACTGGTCCCGCGTCGGCGCGAATCGTGGCCGCGAGGTTCGACGGGCCCCGGCCTGCGCACCCCTATGCTGGGCCGGTGACGGCGGTCGATGTGAGTGTCATGCGGTGGGTGGCGCAGCATCGCTTCGCCGCCGCCAACGGGTTCGCTCGCAATGTGATGGAGCTCAGCAACGACAGACTCGCTTGGGGTTTGGCCGCATTCGCCTGCGGCGCGTACATCGTCGTGGCGCGCCGTTACCGTCTCGCGGTGGCTGTCGTCGGTGGAGTCGTCGTTGCGTTCGCGGCGTCGGTGATCCTCAAGGACGTCCTCCAGATCTCGCGACCCAAGCCCTCCCTCGCCCTCGTGTACGCCGACGGCTGGTCGTTCCCGTCGACGGACGCGACCATCACGGCCGCGGCGGCCAGCTCCGTGTTCTTCGGCCTCACCTGGCTGTCGGCCCAGGTCCGCCGACGACTCGCGTGGACCCTCGGCGTGCTGCTCGTCGTGGTGGGCGCGTTGCTCATGTACGTCGGCGCCCACTGGCTGACCGACGTGGTTGCGGGGTGGATCCTGGGCGGCGCAATCGGCGTCGGAGCTGCGCGACTCACCCAGCGCTAGCCCGCACCGCCGCACCCCCGCGCGCCGCACCGCCGCACCCCGCATCGCAGCACCCCGCACCGCACCGCCGATTTGCATGCCCGGACGAGCGAACGTGCGGTGCCCCCCGCGGGACGCGACCGGCTAGAAGAGCGCGTTCGTCAGGGCGCGGCGGGCGACGACCACCCGCGGGTCATCCAGGCCGACCGCGTCGAACAGCTCGAGCAACCGCGCGCGTGCCACATCACGCTGGTCTCCGCCCGCGCGTACCAAGGAAAGGAGCCGGTCGAACGCCTCCTCGACGCGACCCTCCAGCAGGTCGATGTCGGAGGCCGTCAGGTCCTCCTCGCCGCTCGGCGGCGAGAGGACGCGGCCGAGCAGCCGTGCCCGCGCGAGCCCCGCCTTGGCCTCCGCGTCCATCGGGGCGCCGGCCAGAATCGCCAGGTAGGCGGACTCGGCGGCCGCCGCATCCCCGCTCGTCAACGCGTCTTCCGCGGCCTGGTGCTCCGGCGACAACGCCGGCTCGGAAACCGCATCGGGATCGGCGTCGGCCCCCAACCCGGGCAGCCCGGCCTCCCCCGCAACGCGCAGTACGTCCTGGACGAAACTGCGCGCCTGGACCTCGCCGACAGCGCCGGTGAACTCCCCGACGACCTGACCGGCGACGACCGCCTTGACCGCCGGAATGCCCTGCACCGCGGCGGCATTGGCCAGCTGCGGGTTGGCGTCCACGTCGATCTTCGCGAGCACCCAGCTGCCGTTGCCCTCGGCCGCGAGCTTCTCCAGAACCGGCGAGAGCTGCTTGCAAGGCCCACACCAGTCGGCCCAGAAGTCGATGATCACCGGGACCTGGTGCGAGCGTTCGACGACGTCGGCCGTGAAGGACTCCTCCATCACGTCGATCACCGTGACGACGCCGCCATTCTGGCCGGCTGCCGCGGGGGAGGCCACCGGGGCGGCGGCCGGACGCGGTCCACCGAGGGACACCGCGCCGCGCAGATTCAGGTCGGCCATGAGGCAGGGCTCCTTCTCGTCGGTACGTCGTACACAGAGCTGTCAGCCAGACATCTCGCACATAGCTACACGTGGCGCCCAACGCGCCGTAGCGCGCAAGTCTTCCCTGTCGGCGGCCGGCCACCCACGTCCACCCCCGGCCTGCGCGGCA
>JAVEEB010000320.1 GCA_030840665.1 Frankiaceae bacterium
GTGTCTCGTTCTACAGCCGCCTCGTTATCGGCGTAGGCCAGCAGCAGCTCCTCGTCCGTTACGTCGAGGCCCTCTGCTCGGGCCCACGGCGCCAGTACCGCGGCGATGCCGGCTTCCCAGTCGATGAGGGTGCCGTAGCAATCGAAGCTGAGAGCCTTGTAGTTGGTGAGGTCAAGCTCAATGGTCATTCTCGGGATTTCCTTTGCGAGGGCCTTGTCGTGTCCCTGCGAATCATGCCGCTCACAGGTGTCCAAGAGCGCCGATGACGGTGGGTGATCGGAGCGCAATCGCCTCCGCTCCGCTTTGGGCGACGCCGCGTCCGCGAAACACGCTGTTAAGGGTGCAGCCGTTGAGTAACTTCAGTCCCGACGAGAGGCGGTGCTAATGGTCGAGGAGCCGGGATACGAGGTCGCGGAGTCAGGACAGGGACTCGAGCAGGTCTGGGGTCCGGGGTTCATGTCACCGGGAGGGCCTGCCGAGGTCGCGCGCATCCTCGGCGATGCCGACCTGACGGGCCTGACGGTGCTCGACGTGGGTTGCGGGATTGGCGGCCCCGGCATGGCTCTGGTGGTGAACCACGGAGCGAGACGAGTAGTCGGTGTTGATGTGCAGCCCACTCTGCTGGACCTTGCTCGGGCACGAGCGCTCGCGGCAGGCTTGGCTGATCGCCTGTCCTACGAGGTCCTCGAGCCTGGCGGGCCGCTTCCCTTCGACGACGACACGTTCGACGTAGTCTTCAGCAAGGACGCGCTTATCCACGTCGCCGAGAAGGCGACAATGTTTTCTGAGATGCTGCGCGTCGTGCGGCCGGGCGGGCGGCTCCTCGTCAGCGACTGGCTGCGGGGACAAGGGGCCGGACTAGACCAGCCGGTCGAGACCTTCGTCCTCGCCGCTGGCCACGCCTTCACCATGATCTCGCTGACCCAGCTCGAGCAGTTCGTTCGGGAAGCGGGCTTCGAAAATGTCGAGGTTCAGGATCGGCGTGACTGGTACCTCGAGGAAGCACGCGCTGAGCGTCAACAAATGCCGGCTGAGGAGCGCGAGTTCTGGGATGTGCTCGTGGCGTCGCTGGAAGTAGGCGCGCTGCGTCCCGGGCACGTCAGGGCTCGTAAGGCAGCGGTGAACTCGCCGTAGCCGCGAGCCTGAGCCGCAGAGCGATTGCCGAGCGGGAATGCCGGTCGAACACCAGAGCGAGGGCCAGTCAGAGCGGCGCTTTCCGTGCGCAGGGCGACAGCCGTCGGCGCCTCGGAGCTGGCACTACCAATCGGTCCCGTCGGCGCACCGACAGGTGTTAGTGCATTAGCGCGGCACCGTGGAACAGGGTGTTCGTGTTCCCGCCGACCCAGATGGTCCCGTCAGGGTCGGCGGTGATTGTGATGTCACCGGCACGGCCGAGCCGTCTGCCCTGGGAGACGCGATAGCTGCCTGACACCGCGCCGGTCCGCAGGAGCCATTGCGCCACGGCGGCGTTCATGCTTCCGCAGACCGGGTCCTCGGCGACGCCGACGCCAGGTGCGAACGTGCGCAGCTCGAAGGCGTGCTCGCTTCCGCCCGCATGGGCGCCGATCGCGCCGACCATCGCGGTAGGGATTCGCGACAGATCCGGCTGCAGCTCCAGGACCTCGTGTGCGGTCGCGAGGCGGACGACGGCCCAGCCGGGCCCGTTGTCCACCCACTGGTGGGCGAGGACTTGGTGGTGATCAATGCCGAACGCGTCGACAATCTGGCCCAGGTACTCCTCCTCGATGTCTCCGCTGCGATGGGTAGGCGGAGCCTCGAACGACAGCAACTCGGTGCGGCGTCGTACCTCGACCAGCCCTGCATCGCACTGCTGCACGACACGCTCCGACACCTTCGGCTCCCCACCGCGTTCCAGCCAGGCGTGCGCACTGCCGAGCGTCGGGTGCCCGGCGAAGGGCAGCTCGCCGCCCGGAGTGAATATCCGTAGCCGGTAGTCCGCCTCACGGGTGGTCGGCGGCAGGACGAACGTCGTCTCTGACAGATTCGTCCACCGAGCAATGCGCTGCATATCCGCGTCTTCGAGATCCCCGGCGTCGAGGATCACGGCCACCGGGTTGCCGAGGTACGCGGTCTCCGAGAATACGTCGACCTGGGCGAACGGGCGTTGGCGTCGCATGCGGGCGGCCTTCGGTCAGTCCGAGTCGGTGCGGGGGTGCCACGTACCGTCGAGCGGGACGCCCGCGGCGGCAGCGATCCGGTCGCGGGATTCGACGAGTCGGCTCCTCAACCCGGGTAGGTCGACGTCGACGAGTCGACCGCCGTGCTTGACCACGCGACCGGCGACAAGAACGGTGTCAACGAGACCGGGGTGGCCGGCTGCCACGATCGTGCCGGCCGGATTGTTGAAGGGGAACACGGTCGGATCGTCCGCGCTTAGCAGGATCACGTCGGCGTCCTTCCCGGGCGAGAGGCTGCCGGTTCGGTGGGCGAGTCCACACGCTGAGGCACCATCGAGCGTGGCGAACTCCAACACGTTCCTCGCGTTCAGGGTGCCGTCCAGCCCGCGTTGCGCGACATGCGCCGAGCGCATGGTGGCGAACATGTCCCCAGCAGCAGATGGCGCGTCGTCGGTGGACAGGGACGGACGCAGGCCCGCGGCGAGCATGCGGCCCGTCATCGGCCACCCGATTCCCATCTTGAGTTCGACGTCAGGGCTGATCGACACCGAACTGCCGGAGTCCGCGAGCATGCGCAGCTCGTCGTCGCCGACTCCGTTGACGTGCACGAACGTGGTAGTGCTTGAAAGGAGTCGGTGGTGGTGAAGATCGGCGATCGGCCGACATCGGCCGCCGGTCTCGATGTGCACGCTGGTTCGTAGCCCGAGGTCCGCGGCCAGGGTCAGCTCCGCGGCGACGGTGTCCATGTCGGTCAGCTCCGGCCCGCGCAGCCCCAACGCCATGGTTACCAATCCGTTACCGGTCAGAACGGACCGCACGCGCCGTACCTCGTGGTCGACCGGCTCCGTGGTGCCCCAGCCCGCGCCGTAGCAAAGGATCGAGCGGCCGGACGCGTCCCGCAAACCTTGGACTGCGGCGTCAACGTGCTCGGGAGTTCGCCCGCAGTGGAACCAGTCGAGCATCGTGGTCACGCCCGAATGCAGGGCTTCGAGCCGGCCAAGC
>JAVEEB010000333.1 GCA_030840665.1 Frankiaceae bacterium
GGGTGCCGCAGATGAAACGCACCGACGCCATGCCGTATCCCCAGCGCTCCAAGGCATCCCGGGCCGCCGCCAGGACCGCCGGGTGGTCGGCGAGGCCCAGGTAGTTGTTGGCGCAGAAGTTGAGGACATGTCGCTGTTCGCCGCCCTCACCAAGCAGGACGTCCGGCCCCTGCGGGGAACGGAGCACCCGCTCGTGCTTGTAGAGCCCGGCGCCGCGCATCTCCTCAAGCCGTCCGGTCAACTCGGTGCGCATGGTGGCGTACATGGGTCCGCTCCTCAGCCGTTCGTCCAGTCCAGAACCACCTTGCCGCACTGTCCTGACGCAGCGGTGTCGAACGCGGCCTCGTAGTCGGTGTAGCTCAGGCGATGGGTGATCACGTGCGAGATGTCCAGCCCGGCCTGCAGCAGCACAGACATCTCGTACCAGGTCTCGAACATCTCACGGCCGTACACGCCCTTCATCGTGAGCATGTTCAGGACGACCCGCGGAACGTCTACCGCGACGTCACCCGCCGGCAGGCCGAGCATCGCGATCCGTCCACCGTGCGCCATCGCGGCGACCATGTCCCGCAGCGCCTCAGCGTGCCCGGACATCTCGAGCCCGACGTCGAAGCCTTCCTTCATGCCGAGCTCGTGCTGCACCTGCGCGAGCGACGTCGTCCGGGTGTCCACCGCGAGGGTCACGCCGGCGGACCGGGCCAGCTCGAGCCGGTAGTCGCTGACGTCCGTGATGACGACGTGGCGCGCCCCCGCGTGCCGCACGACCGCGGCCGCCATGATGCCGATCGGACCGGCGCCGGTAATGAGGACATCTTCGCCGAGCACCCGGAACTGCAACGCCGTGTGCACCGCGTTGCCGAACGGGTCGAGGATCGCGGCGACATCCAACGGCACGTCGGGCGCGACCCGCCACGCGTTCGATGCCGGGAGGGCGACGTACTCCGCGAAGGCACCGTCGCGCTGGACCCCGATCCCGACCGTGTGGGCGCAGAGGTGGCGGCGGCCGGCGAGGCAGTTGCGACAACGGCCACAGACCACGTGCCCCTCGCCGCTGACGATGTGACCGACATCGACGGTCGAGACGGCCGCCCCGACGTCGACGACCTCACCGACGAACTCGTGGCCGAGCACCACCGGGGTCGTGACGGCCGTCTGTGCCCACGCGTCCCACGACCGGATGTGCAGGTCGGTGCCGCAGATCCCGGTGCGCAACACCTTCACGAGGACGTCCCCGGGGCCGATCACCGGCTGCGGCACGTCCTCCAGCCACAAGCCCGGACGGCTGTGCCGCTTCACGAGGGCCTTCATCAGCAGACCTCGTTCCGAGGGGTGACCTCTTCGGCATCAGCGGCTCAGGGCATCTGCCTACCACCTCCGGCCATCTTCACGCACGGAGCGGCACCGGGTGTTTCACACGCACGTGGGTCTGGCGCTCGTCGTCAGGTTCTGTCGGGAACCGGCACCTAGCCTGGCGGCATCTGCAGTGCCTCTCGGCGAGGCGTTCATCACGAAAGCGAGACCCAGCGTGCCGGTCAGCCGACGACAGCCCTTTTTGGCGAAGGTCCCGGAAGTCACGGCCATCTTCTGGCTCATCAAGGTCCTCACGACGGGGATGGGTGAGGCGGCGTCCGACGATCTCGCCAAGCGGAACCTGGTGCTCGCCGCTGGGGTCGGCCTCGTGGGCTTTCTGGTCTCCCTGTGGCTGCAGTTCCGGACCGATCGGTACGTGGCCCCGGTGTATTGGTTCGCCGTCAGCATGGTCGCCGTCTTCGGGACCATGGCGGCGGATGGAGTCCACAAAGCGCTGGGCGTTCCGTACGTCGCGACGACCATCTTCTACGCCGCCGCCGTTGCCGCCGTCTTCGTCCTGTGGGACCGGCGCGAACACACACTGTCGATCCACAGCATCGTCACGCGCCGACGCGAGATCTTCTATTGGTCGACCGTGCTCGCCACGTTTGCGCTGGGCACAGCGGCCGGCGACCTCACGGCGTTCACGCTGCACCTCGGCTATCGAACGTCAGTGCTCGTTTTCGCCGCCGCCATGCTCGTGCCGTTGATCGGGTGGCGCGCGGGATGGTTCAGCTCCGTCACGGCCTTTTGGTTCGCGTACGTGCTGACGCGCCCGCTCGGCGCCTCAGTGGCCGACTGGCTCGGTAAACCTCGCTCCCTGAGCGGGCTGGGATACGGCGACGGGCCCGTGACAGTCGTCGCCACGATCCTCATTGCGGGGTTGGTTGCGTACGCACATTCCACGGGCCGCGACGTGCAACCCGAGTCTGTGAACGCCTCGCCGCCCGACGAGGAGCGCGTGGTGACGCCGCACGCGCGCTGACGAAGACAGAAAGGGCCGGCCCGAGTGGGCCGACCCTTTCGTCTTACCTTGCTAGGAGTTCGCCGATGCTAGTGCTTACTGGCGGCGCGGCTTGCGCGTCGCGATCATCAGCACGAGACCGGCAAGGATGCCGAGCGCACCGAAGAGGGCGATTGATCCGGCGTGGCTACCGGTGAACGGAAGCACACTTGGCGGGGCCGTTGCCGTCGGAGTGGGGGTATTGGCCGTTGAGGTGCCGCTCACCGACACACCCGGGCTGGTCTCCGTTGACGTACCGCTCACGGAGACACCAGGGCTGGTAGCCGTGGACGTCGTCGTGACGGGCGGCGTGCTGACTTCCGTGGTGCTGGTGCCGGAAACCGTGACACCCGGGCTGGTCGCCGTGACCGTCGGGGTGACCGTCGGCGTCACGGTCGGCGTCACCGTCGGCGTCACCGTCGGCGTCACGGTCGGCGACACCGTCGGCGTCACCGTCGGCGTCACCGTCGGCGTCACCGTCGGCGTCACCGTCGGGGTGACCGTCGGCGTGACCGTCGGGGTCTCGCTCGGCGTGACCGTCGGGGTCTCGCTCGGCGTGACCGTCGGCGTCGGCGTGTGCGACTCGCTCGGGGTGACCGTCGGCGTCGGCGTCGGCGTCTCCGTCACGCACGGGGTGTGGTCCACCGTCCACGGCAGGCCTTCCATGCCGGCGACGGAGAAGATGAACGGCGGCTCAAACGGCTTGCTCGGGCCGAGGAGCGTGGCCGGGATGGCCAGGTCTGAAGCCTTGAACGACGCATACACGTCGGTCTGGCCACAGATACGCGCCGGAGCGGCAAAGAGGTGCACGCCCACTGACGTGAAGTCGAAGATGTCCGCGCCAACGGGCGTCTGCGGCCACATGCTGGCCGAGTTGACGAACTTCCACGTCTGAACGCGCACGTGGAGCGGCTGGCACAGCGGCAGGGACCCGGACAGCGTGATCGAGCCGGAGCCGTCGGCGTGGTACGTGTACGACAGGGCGGCCGCAATGGCGGTGGCGCCCGACAGGCAGGTCGGGCCCGACGTGGACGTGGCAGCGGTGGTGGTGGAACTCGCCGCTGACGTCGACTCACTCTTTGTTGAGTGGCTGGTGGACGCCGACGTGCTCGTGGACGTCGAGGCGGTCGATTCGACGGCGTTGGCGCCGGGGGCCAGCGCGAAAAATGCGGCGGCGACAAGCCCTACGGTGCCTGCGGCGGCTGTCGCCCGCTTGGGTGAATTTGTCTTCAAGGTTTCCTCCTAGATCGGCAAGCGCAGACTACCCTCTGTGAGGGTATTCACTCACCAAAGACCCGGAATATCACCCGTGTGGCCTATCAAAGCCCCTTGATTCGGACACTAAGAGCATTCTAACTGTTACATAGAGTGACATTCTTGCCGTACGAAGTTGTCTGATTACTGGTAGCGACTAGACCATTCGGCCGAATGCCCGATTACTGTCGATTACTCCCGTTGCTCGAGTGGCCATGTCAAGTTCACGCAACGTGATCGTCACGCCTGAGAAACCTGGTCTGCCGCGGCACGCCGCGTGTGTTGCCGCAGCCTTCGCATGGAAACGCGCCGGGCAGGAGATAGTCCGCCCATGGCGCTCACACTTGTGCGAATTGATATCGAGTCCGACACGTCGGCCACGGCGGTTTTCACTGACGCTGACGGGGCCGTAACGACCTTCGCGTTCCGCACCGACGACAGCGGGGTGACGCACCCGGAGGAGATTTTCGCGGAGGCCTATCTCGCGGTCCCCGGTCCCGAGGTGCCGCAGGCGCACGCCCTGGCCCGCCTGATGACCGGCTTCCTCGAGGTGCGCGCCCAACCGCTCCCCAACGGCGAGGACCTCGCCAATGCGTGGGCGGAGGTCGGCGACGAACTCGAGCACGACTGGGCCCTCCAGGAAGGGCAGTAGCCCTAGGCGAGGCGCGTGACGTCGACCAGCACCTCGAGGGAACTCGCGCCACCCCGATAGACCCCCTTGAACGGCGTCACGTCGCCGTAGTCACGGCCCCGGGCGACGACGATGTGCCGCTCGGCCGGCACGGTGCCGTTCGTCGGGTCGAAGGCGCACCAGTCGCCCGTCCACCATTCGACCCACGCGTGTGATTCGCCGCGGACCGTCTCACCGATGGCGGCGTCCTTCTGGGGATGCAAGTAGCCGGACACGTAGCGGCACGGGATGCCCAGCCCCCGGAGCAACGCGATGGTGACGTGCGCCAGGTCCTGGCACACGCCGCTTCCCGCGTCCCAGACCTGCTGCGCATTCGAGCGCACGGTGGTGGTCCCGCGCATGTACGTCAGACGCTCCCGCACCCATTCCGCGACCGCGTAGGCCGTCTCGCTCGGCATCGGTTGCCGCACCTCGGCCGCCACCCGCGCCACCAGTTCCGGCGTGACGGTGGTCCGCGGCGTCAGCGCGATCATCTCAGCCAGCGGCCCGTCCGCGGCGACGGCGGCGAGCTCGGTCCACGTCAGGTGAGGCGCAGCCGTGCGCACCTGGAGCGGCGACGTCTCGATCAGCGAGCGGGCCGTGAGGGCCAGGACGTCGTGCGGCTCGTGTACGTCGAACGCGACCACCTGTGCCCCCCAGTAGTCCCAGTAGCGGTAGACGGACACCGCTGGTGTCACGGTGAAGTGCGCGTCCAGGGTCATCTGGCCCGCCGTCGTGAGTGGCGTCATACGAGCTTCGTTGTACGACGCCATGGCAGGGCTGTCGTACGTGAAGCGCGTCACGTGTTCGATGCGCAGGCGCCAGCCCATATCGCTCAGCCCTCTTCGTGTTCCCACGCCATCGGCGCGGAGTAGGTGAAATACCGCTGGGCAATGGCTTGGCTCGCGACGCCGCAGGCTTCCTCGACGCGGCGCACGTGCCCCGGCAGGTCCTGCAGCAACGTCGTCGTGTCCGCGTACTCGAGGGTGGTTCGGACTCCCCCGATGGCCCGCAGGCCGGCCTCGGCGGTGCCCGAGCGCTCCCGGGCCGCGGCCAGCTCCAGCAGGCGATCCTCCGCCGTCTGCAGCGCGTGCACGACCGACCGCGGGAATTGCCTGTCCAGTAACAAGAACTCCGCGACGAGCGCCGGCTCGAGCGAGGCGCCGTGCATCCGCAGGAACGACTCGTGGGCGCCGCACGCGGTCAGCAACGTGGACCATTCCGGCGCGCCCTCGCCGCTCTGCAGGCGGACGGTCAGCAACCGGGCCGTCATGTCGGCCCGCTCGAGGCTGCGGCCGAGCACGAGGAAGCGCCACCCGTCGTCGCGCGACAGGGTCGCGTCCGCAAGCCCGGACAGCATCGCGCAGCGTTCGCGGACAAAGCGCAGGAACGTGTACGGCCCCAGCCGCGCAGCCTCGCGGCGCTGCTCGGGCATCTTCTGCCACGTCACGTTCAGGCATTCCCACAGCTCGCTGGACAGCGTCTCGCGCGCGCCGCGGGCGTTGTCGCGGGC
>JAVEEB010000389.1 GCA_030840665.1 Frankiaceae bacterium
ACCGGAACAGCTGCAGCAGCGAGATTTTCACGACGGGCAGTGGCGCCGGTCGCACTAGCAGGCCACCGTCGGCGGCGATCACGATGCCGGTCCGCATGCGCACCACGCGGACGCCGGCGGCCTCAGCCGTCGCCGTCGCGGCCTCCCACTGGCGGACCACGTCGGCCATGAAGCCTGCGCCGTTCGGGTCGTCCTCGCCGAGGGGCTTGTCGCCGGTGTCGCCGTACCAGCCGATGGCCGAGGACGACAGCAGGACAGTGGGTTTGATGGGCATGGCCGCGATCGCCATCGCGATGGTGCGCGTCCCGTTGACGCGGGACTCCAGGATTTCCTGCTTGTAGGACGCCGTCCACCGCTTGTCGCCGACCCCGACCCCCGCGAGGTGGAAGACGGCGTCGGTGCCCGTGAGCGCCCCCACGTCCACCGTGCCCGCGGTCGGGTCCCACTGGGCCTCTTCCGGCGAGCGGGGTGCCCGACGGACGAGCCGGACGACCGTGTGACCGTCCGCTCGCAACGCCGGCACGAGGTGCGAGCCGATCAGGCCGCTCGCCCCCGTGACGGCGATGCGCATGACTACAGGCCCAGCTCGCTTGCGAACCGGCCCTCTTCGAGGCGCAACTTCACCGCGGACAGGAAGCGGGCGGCGTCCGCCCCGTCGACGATGCGGTGGTCGTACGACAGCGCGAAGTACACCAGCGACCGGATCGCGATGGTCTCGCCGTTCTCCGGGTCGTCGACGACGGCGGGGCGCTTGACGACCGCGCCGGTGCCGAGGATTGCCGACTGCGGCTGGTTGATGATCGGCGTGTCGAAGAGGGCGCCGCGGCTGCCCGTGTTCGTGAGCGTGAACGTGCCGCCGCTCAGCTCGTCCGGGCTGACCTGGTTGCTGCGGGTGCGGCCGGCGACGTCGGCGATCTTGCGGGCGAGGCCGGCGACGTTGAGGTCACCGGCGTTCTGGATGACCGGGACGACGAGGCCCTGCTCGGTGTCGACGGCGATCCCGAGGTGCACCCCGTCGTGGTACGTCACGGTGCCCGCCGCCATATCCAGCGAGCTATTGACGACCGGGAACTCCTTGAGCGCCTCGATCGCCGCGAGCGCGAAGAACGGCATGAACGTGAGCTTCACGCCCTCGCGGGCCTCGAAGTCGCCCTTGGCGGCCTGGCGGAGGCGGGCGACCTTCGTGACGTCGACCTCGACCACCGTGGTGAGCTGGGCCGACGTCTGGAGCGACTCGACCATGCGCTGCGCGATGACCTTGCGGCGGCGCGTGAGCGACTCCGTGCGGCCACGCAGCGCGGACGAGGCGGCTGGCGCCTTGGCCGCGGGAGCGGGGGCCTTCGCGGCCGGTGCGGCGGGGGCCTGCGTTGCCTGGGCGGCAGGAGCTTGCGCAGGAGCGGCGGCGACGGGGGTCGCGACGTGGCTGGCCTCGCCGGAGTCGGCCGCCGCGATGACGTCCTGCTTACGGATGCGGCCACCGACGCCCGTGCCCTGCAGGTGCGACAGGTCCACGCCGTGCTCGGAGGCGAGGCGGCGGACGAGCGGGGTCACATAAGCGGTCGCGTTCGGGTCCGACTCCTCGCGGTGGTTCTCGGCGCCGCTCGGGGCCCGCAGTTCCTGGCGGGCGCGTTCGGCCTGCTCCGCGAACGTCAGGCCCTCGCGGTCGGCGACTTCCCGGTTGGCCTGCAGGCCGGCGGGGGCGTCGGTGACGTCGTCGTTCGCGGCCGGCTGAGCGGTCTGGGCCGGCGGTGCTGCCTGGGCCGGCGGTGCTGCCTGGGCCTGCGGTGCGGCCTCGGCCTGCGGTGCGGGGGCGGCGTACGACGGTGACGCGAACTGCGCGGGCGACAAGGGCGCGTACGACGGCGGGTACGCGGCGGCGGCGACGGGCGCCGCGGCCGCGGGAGCTGCGGGAGCGGCGGTCGCAGCCGGCTCCTGCGGGGGGCCCTGCGGTGCGGCCTCGGCGGCGGTGCCACCGGGCTGGGTGACGGGCTGGTCCGCGAGGTCCGCGCCGTCGCCGATGATCGCGAGCTCCGTGCCGACGTCGACGGTCTCGTCTTCGCCGACCTTGATGGACGTCAACACTCCGGACGCGGGCGACGGAATCTCCGTGTCGACCTTGTCCGTGGAGACCTCGAGCAGGGGCTCGTCCGCCTCGACGCGGTCGCCTTCCTTCTTGAGCCAGCGGGTGACTGTGCCCTCGGACACGCTTTCGCCGAGGCGCGGCATGGTGACGGAGACCGGCATGGGTGGAGCGACCCTTCTAAAGGTTGAAAACGTCAGGCGTGCACGTGGAGTGGCTTGCCGGCGAGGGCCAGGTGGGCCTCGCCGATCGCCTCGGACATGGTCGGGTGCGGGTGGATCAGTTGCGCGACCTCGGAGGGCAGCGCCTCCCAGTTGTAGATGAGCTGCGCTTCGGCGATCAGGTCGCCGACGCGTCCGCCCACCATGTGGATACCCAGGACGGGCCCACCCTTTTCGGCGATGACCTTCACGGCCCCGCCGGTCTGCAGGATGGCCGCGCGGCCGTTGCCGGACAGGTCGTACGTGAACTCGACGATCTCCGTCCCGAGCTCCGCGGCCTGCGCTGACGTGAGCCCGACGGAGGCGACCTCAGGGTCGGAGTACGTGATGCGCGGCACGCCCGGGTAGTCGATGAGCGGTGGGGTCTGCCCGGCGATCTGCTCGGCGACCTGGATGCCCTCGGCGAAGCCGACGTGCGCGAGCTGCAGGCCGGGGCGGAGGTCACCCACGGCGTACACATTGGGAATGTTCGTCCTGAGGCGCTCGTCCACGAGGACGAAGCCGCGCTCCATTGCGACGCCGACCTCCTCGTAACCCATCCCGGCGGAGTTGGGGCCGCGGCCGACGGCGACGAGCAGGAGCTCCGCGTCGTACGTCGTCCCGTCCTCGAGGGAGACCGTGACGCCGGAGTCGGTCGCCTTGACGCCCGAGAAGCGCTTACCGAGGGAGAACGCGATCCCGCGGCGGCGGAAGGCCCGCTCGAGAAGCTTGGAGCTCGACTCTTCCTCGAGGGGAAGCAGGTGCGGCAGCGCCTCGACGATGGTGACGTCCGCGCCGAACGACTTCCACACGCTGGCGAACTCCACGCCGATCACGCCGCCGCCGAGGATGACGACGCTGGTCGGCACGTGGTCGAGGACCAGGGCGTGCTCGCTGGTGATGACGCGCACGCCGTCGATGTCGAGGCCGGGGAGCGAGCGGGAGTACGACCCTGTCGCCAGCACGACGTTGCGCGCCTCGATGCGGCGGTCGCCGACCTGCACCGCGTTGGGCGCGACGAGGCGGCCCTCGCCTTCGACGACCTCGATGCCGTGGCTCTTGATGAGCCCGGCGAGGCCCTTCCAGTTCTTGTTGACGATCTTGTCTTTGTACGAGTGGACACCCGCGATGTCGATCCCGTCGTACGACGCCTTCACGCCCACCGACGCGGCTTCGCGTGTCTGGTCGGCGACCTCGGCGGCGTGCAGGAGGGCCTTCGTCGGGATGCAGCCGCGGTGCAGGCAGGTGCCCCCGACCTTGTCCTTCTCGACGAGCACCACGCTGAGCCCGAGCTCGCTGGCGCGGATCGCGCAGGCGTAACCGCCGCTTCCGGCGCCGAGGATGACGATGTCGACGGGGGCGTCAGCCACGCGAAGCTCCTTCTAGGTCGGCGCAGAACGCCCTCATTGTTCCACTCGTGCGATTCGGCCCATGGTCACGGGCTGCCGAGCGGCCTCGTTGTCCCTGGGTCAGCAGGCCCGTGCGGGGTGCGGGAGTTGCCTCCAGGGGACTCTGCCCTGCCGACAGATCGGTCCAGAGCCTCGATCCGCCCATGCCGATGCGCCGATGCCGGCGCGCCAATGGGAGCGGTCCGCCGCGCTGTGTCGCCGTTCGACCCCGACAACGGCGTGAGGCCCGGACAGCTCTTGCCGTCCGGGCCCCTGATTCGTGCCGATCTTGTTTACTTGTTGCCGCCCTGGCCGTTGCCGTTGCCGCGCGGCGTGCTGTCGTGACGGTTCTGGTTGTCGCCCTGGATGTCGCTCTTGTCGCCACTGTGGGCGTCCTTGGTCTGGCCCTTCACGAGATCCTTGTTGTCGTCCTGAGCATCGTTGGCATCGGGCGTCTCGGTGGGCTCCGGCGAATCGGCATCCTCGTGGGACTTGCCGCAGTCGCTCTTGGCCATCTCGGAAACGGCCTTGCCGTGCTCGACTCCCTCCTTGGACTTGTCCCGCGCGACCGCTGAAACGTTGTCACCGTGGTTACCGTCCGGGACCGGGCAACTCACGGTCGGGGTCGGGGTCGGGGTCGGCGTCACGGTCGGCGTCTCGGTCGACGTCGGGGTGACGGTCACGGTCGGGGTGACGGT
>JAVEEB010000439.1 GCA_030840665.1 Frankiaceae bacterium
TCGCTTCCAGCGCCGCGTCGTCGTGGGCGGCGCTGACGAACCACGCCTCGTACGCCGACGGCGGCAAGTGCACCCCCGCGTCGAGCATCGCGTGGAAGAAGGCGGCGTCCTGGGCCACGTTCTGCCGGCGCGCGTCGTCGTAGTCGGCCACCGGGCCGTCGGTGAAGAAGAACGAGAACAGCGTGCCGGCGCGGTTCACGCAGAACGGCACACCGGCCACCAGCAACGCCTCGCTGACGATGTCGACGATCGTGTCGGCGCACCCGGCCAGGTGCGCGTAGACCTCGTCCGTGCAGCCGCGCAGGGTCGCGAGGCCCGCGGCGGCGGCGACGGGGTTCCCGGACAGCGTGCCGGCTTGGTAGACGGGGCCGAGCGGCGCGAGCTTGTCCATCACGTCGGCGCGGCCGCCGAACGCCGCGGCCGGCAGACCCCCGCCCATGACCTTGCCGAAGGTGACGAGGTCGGGGGTGACGGGCTCGACGCCGTACCAGCCCGTTCTCGACGCCCGGAAACCCGTGAGCACCTCGTCGACGATCAGCAGGGCGCCGTAGCGGGTGCACAGGTCGCGCAGCGCCTGGTTGAACCCGGCCGCCGGTGTGATGACGCCCATGTTCGCCGGCGCCGCCTCGGTGATGACGCAGGCGATCGTGTCGCCGATGTCCGCGAACAGCGCCTCGACGGCCGCCAGGTCGTTGTAGCGAACGACCACGGTGTCGTGCGTCGCCGCCCCCGTGACCCCGGCGCTGTCGGGCAGCCCGAACGTGGCGACGCCCGAGCCGGCGCTGGCCAGGAACGCGTCGGCGTGGCCGTGGTAGCAGCCGGCGAACTTCACGATCGTCGGCCGGCCGGTGAAGCCGCGGGCAAGCCGGGCCGCGCTCATGGTGGCCTCGGTGCCAGAGCTGACGAGGCGGAGCTTCGCGACCGTCGGGATGCGGGCGACGATCTCCTCGACCAACTCCAGCTCGTACTGCGTGGGCATCCCGTACCCGGTTCCCCGCCCCGCCGCATCGGTGATGGCGGCCACGATCGACGGGTGCGCGTGGCCGAGGATCACCGGCCCCCAGCCGCACACGAGGTCGACGAGCCGGTTGCCGTCCGCGTCGAACAGGTACGGCCCTTCGGCGCGGGTGATGAAACGGGGGGTGCCGCCGACCGCCCCGAACGCCCGGACGGGCGAATTCACGCCGCCCGGGATGAGCGCGGTCGATCGGGCGAACAGCTCGGCGGAATTCATAGGCGCCATTGTCCCCGGTCGCCTGCGCCAACGCGTCACGGGCGGCAATCGGCCCTGATCATGTCGCCCGAACGAGCGCTCACGCTTGCGGTATCTCGTGCCGATAGCAGGTCCGTGAGCGCTCAACTGTCCTGGCACGTCGACCTGCGGGTCGACGGCCCCGACCTGCGCCGGGCCCGGGAGCAAGTATGCGCGGCGCTCACCGGCTGGGACATCACGAACGTCATCACCGTCCACGAGGCTCTCATCGTCGTGAGCGAGCTGGTGGGAAATGCGTTGCGGTACGGCGGGGAGGTGGTCTCGGTGGAGCTCGACCTGCGCACCGACGGCATCGTCATCTCGGTGCTCGACTCGTCACCCGTGCTGCCGCGCCCGCGCCTGGCGCGCGAAGACGACGAGGGTGGCCGCGGGCTGCAACTCGTGAATGCGCTGAGCGTCAGCTGGGGCGCCAAGCCCCTGCCCGGCGGCAAGCGCGTCTGGGCGCTCATCCGCCTTCCCCGCTAGTACGTCAGCGGCGCGGCCGCTGCGGACGGCCCTACGATCGGCAGCCATGGGGCGGCTGAGCGAGGCGGAGTACACCGCAACGATCCAAGGCGAGCCACGCCCTACGAATCCCCGGCACACCAGTGCGCGTTGGCGCCCGTATTTTGCGGCACTCCCGACAACCGAGTGGCGGGGGCACGATTTCAGTGGCGGCGCGGTTGCGGCCATCTACGACATGGCCGGCCTGCGGTGGCGGCACGTGATGATCGGGTGCGAGGACCCGCGCGTGCAGCTCGCGCTCGTCATCAATCTGCGCAGCGGCGAGGTCCTCGGGCATTTCGTACTCGACTTGCGGCCTTGACCGTACGGCGGCCTGGACGGCGCCTTGAGCGAACGGCGTCAGAGTCGCTGGCGGTTGTGATCGGCCATCGTCTCGCGCTTCCAGTCCCGCGAGTCGCGACTGTCGGCACCGAAGATCGGGGCCAACATCGCCAGCACGACAAATATGCCCAGCCACATCCACACCATGATCACTCCCGAGAACAGGTGGCCGGCACTGTTTGCTGAGCCACTTGCTCCATCATCGGTCCGACTGGCCTTGCATTCGAGGGCCAATTCGAGGAAAGTGGCCTGCATGTCCTCTGTTATCAGCTCCCACAGCCTCGGCAAGCAACTGAGTGGCTGGCAATCCGGCGACGGTGGCCACGGCGGGGCAGCTACGCGACTGTCCGCGGCGATCGCCCAGCGCGTCCTCGATGGCCAGATCCCGCTGCACACCCGGCTCCCCAGCGAGCGCGACCTGGCCGGCGAGCTCCGCGTGAGCCGCACCACGATCGCCAGCGCCTACGCGCGCCTCCGTGAGCAGGGTTTCCTCGCGAGCAAGCAGGGGGCCGGCAGCTGGACCACGATGCCGGACCGTTCCAACGGGGCGGTCGGCCCTCTGGTGCCGGGAATAGTCGGCGACGACGGCACCCTCGACATGGGCTGCGCGGCTCCCGGCGCGACGGCGAGTGCGGTCATCGACGCGTACACGGCCGCCGCCGCCGCCCTCCCGGCCGAGCTGCTGCGGGCCGGTGCCCACGCCGACCACGGCTATCACCCGTACGGCCTCGGGGTCCTGCGCGCCGCCCTTGCGGAGCGCTTCACCGCTCGCGGCGTGCCGACGAGCGTCGAGCAGATCCTCGTGACCATCGGCGGCCAGGGTGCGATCAGCCTCCTGGCCCACGTTCTCGTGCACGAGCGGGACATGGTGCTGATCGAACAGCCGTCGTACCCGAACGCCGCCGACGCCCTGCGCCGGACACGGGCGCGACTCGTCGGCGTGCCGGTGACGTCGCAGGGCTGGGACGACACGTTCGCGGAAGCGCTGGCGCAGTCGCGGCCGAAGCTCGCGTACGTCATCCCGGAGTTCCAGAACCCGACCGGCGCCCTCATGACCGCGGCCGAGCGAGAGCATCTTGTACGCGCTGCGCGGGCCGCGGGCACTTTGGTGATTGCCGACGAGAGCCTCGTGGACCTGCCGCTGGACGGCCAGGAGATGCCGCCGCCCGTCGCGGCCTTCGACGTCGACGGGCGGGTCATCACTGTCGGCTCCCTGTCCAAGTCGTTCTGGGGTGGCATGCGCATCGGGTGGATCCGCGCCACGCCGCGGCTGATCCGCGACCTGGCGTCGGCGCGCAGCAGCATCGACATGGGCACGCCCGTCGTCGATCAGCTGGCCGCCATCCACGTGCTCGGACGCGCCGAGGAGCTCGTCGCGGTGCGCCGGGCGGAGTTGCGCCGGGGCCGCGACACGCTCGAGGCATCCCTGCGCGAGCATCTCCCGCAGAGGCAGTGGACCCGGCCGACCGGCGGGCTGTCGCTGTGGGTCACCCTCGACCGGCCACTGTCGACCGCGCTCACCGACGCGGCCGGGCGGCAGGGCGTCCACCTCGCTGCCGGCCCGCGCTTCGGTCTCGACGGGACGTTGGAACGGTTCCTTCGGCTGCCGTTCACCTTGCACGAGGCGGACCTGCGCGAGTGCGTCCTGCGCCTCGCCGCCGCGAACCGCGAGCTGGACGAACGCGGCACGCACTGGCGCGCACCCTCCTCAGTGGTGGCCTGACGTCGGCGGGACATCGCGAAAGTCATCGTTCACCTAGTGACGCACTGGCTCAGTTCAGGCGACAATGGCCGACCGCGACGCCTCCATCGGATGGTCATGCAATTGCCTGC
>JAVEEB010000447.1 GCA_030840665.1 Frankiaceae bacterium
CGTCCGAACGTCTTGACGAGTCCCCGGGCGAGGACCACGGGTTGGCCCAGCTGCGTCGTGTTCACAGTTCGATGGTAGTCAAACATTCAGTATTTTCTGAATCTTGTATATTGACGGAATGTCGTCCCCCCCGGAGCAGTTCGTCGAGCGGATGGGTGCCGCCCTGGCCCAGGCGGGGCTCCCGCGAGTGCCTTCGGTGGTGTTCTCGGCGCTGCTGATCGACGAGGACGGCCGGATGACGGCAGCCGAGCTTGCCGGCACGCTCCAGCTCAGCCCGGCCTCGATCTCCGGGGCGGTCCGTTACCTCGCCCAGCTCGGCATGCTCCGCCGAGAGCGCGAGCGCGGGTCGCGGCGCGACGTCTACGTGGTCGACGAGGACGCCTGGCACGGCGCGATGATCCGTCGCGACCAGCTCTACGCCCCGATGATCGCCGCGCTGAACGCGGGAATGGCCGGCTCCAAGGGGTCACCGGCCGCGCAGCGCCTGTGGTTGACACGGGAGTTCCTCACCTTCGTCGACGGCGAGATGTCCGCGCTCACGGCCAGGTGGGAGCGACGACGGGAGGAGCTGGCCGCCGGGTCACCCGAGGGCTAGAGGTCCGGAGCCAGCCTGCGTTGGGTACGGGTGGTTCGATGAGAGCGGACGCCGGGCCCGCCAGAGACTCGCCCCGGAGACGGCCCGGTGGATTGGCCCCGGAGATTTTCCCAGGAGACATGCATGGACGCCGCCCCCCGGTTGATCACCATGCGCGCACCCCGGCACCCCGACGGGCTCGTCCTCGTGCTCCACGGCGGTGGGTCCCGGCGCGACAGCACCCTGGTGAGCCCGACGCAGCTCTCCGTGCTGAGGATGGTGCCCATCGCGCGTCGCATCGCCCGGGCCGGGCGTGGCCGGCTGGCCGTCGTACGCCTGCTGAACTCGGTGCGCGGATGGGACTCCCGGCACACACCGGTGGAGGACGTGCGCTGGGCGTTCAGGGAGCTGGGTGAACGTCACGGCGGCCTTCCCCGGACCTGCCTGGTCGGTCATTCGCTCGGCGGCCGGGCCGCCCTGCTGGCCGGCGACCAGCCCGAGGTGACCAGCGTCGTCGCTCTCAACCCGTGGGTGCACACCACCGATCGGGTGGACCTTGCCGGGCGACCTGCGCTGATCGTGCACGGCACCGATGACCGCGTCGCCGACCCGCGTCGCTCGGAGGCCATGGCCAGGGAGCTGGCGCGCAGGGGTCCGGTGGGCTACCTCCGGGTCACCGGAGGTCGGCACGCGATGCTGCGCCACCGCAGCGTCTTCGAGGGCGCTGCGGCGGACTTCGCCACCGCAACCCTGCTGGGCACGGGAGTCACGGGCCCGGTGGCCGAGCTGCTCGACGGCGAGGCGGTCGTGACCGTGTGAGGCCTACGGGCTCGGGGCCGGGCTGGCGTTGATGCTCGCGAGCTCCGCGGGCGAGTAGCAGACCTGGGTGACGTCCCGGAAGGGCTGCGCAAAGCCCTGCGTGATGGCGTTCAGGGTGCTGCCGTAGGCCTTGCCCGCGCTCGTCTGCCTGGCCCGGTCGTTGCTGTCGATCCCGGCCAGCACCGGATCGACCCCGGCCGCGAATCCGCTGAAGGTGTGCGCGGCTGCCGCGAGCTGGGTCCTGCACGCCTCGGGAAAGCCGCGCGGCTGCAAGGACGTGAACACGTTGGCCAGGTTGCGGAGGCCCTTGGCGTAGGGATCGAGCAGTCCGTGCCAGCACCGGCGCCACGCGGGGTAGGCCTTCGTCTTGTTGCACACGGCGATCTTCGCGGCGTCGGAAGCCTGGGCACCCGCCGTCTCCACGGCGGATGCTGCCTTGTTGATCGCGTCGGTGTCCGCGGCCGTGAAGTAGGACGCGTCGGCGGCTTGGGAGTCCTTCGCGGCACCCGGGTTCTCCGAGCCGGAGCCAGATCCGCAGCCGCTCAGGACGAGGGATGCGAGTGCGGCGGCGAGTGCCAGGCGATACATGCGAGAACAGTGGTCGCCGGAAGGTGGCACGTCAATCACCCTTCCGGCGCCGCTAACCGAGAAGCTGCTCGATCTGCGGGAACTGACGCTGCAGGGCCCTGAGGTAGGGCGCCACCGCCGGGTGCCGGAACTTCCCGGCCAGGGCGCCCTCGCCCCTGGCGGCCTGGGCGAGTGCCCACTCGGCCCGGGCCAGCACGCTGTAGACGGCCGTCACCCGCGCGGCCAGGGTGATCGCCTCCCGGTCGGCGTCTGAGCCCACGCCGCCGACGAAGGCATCGACGAGGACGTCGAACTCCTCGCGGCTGGACAGCGCGTAGTAGCCGACATCGGCTCCCACCGGACCGATGCCGAAGCACTGCCAGTCGACGGCCACCACGTCCTCGCCCCGGCTGGTCAGGAAGTTGGCCGGTACGGCGTCACCGTGCAGCCGGCCCTCGGGACCCTCGCCGCACCGCTCGAGCCAGTGGCCTCGGCGCCGCCAGAGGTTGTCGGCGACGTCGGCCAGCGTCGTACGCGCCAGGGTGCGCCAGCCGCCGCGCTCCTCGGCCATCGCGAGCCGGTCCGCAAGCAGGTGACGCGAGGCCCAGCCTGGCGTGGCGTGCTCGGCCCCCGCGAAGCGA
>JAVEEB010000452.1 GCA_030840665.1 Frankiaceae bacterium
CACGATGCGGCGATCGTCGACTCGATGCGCCGCCGCGTCGTCGAGCTCGACCGGGGGGTCGTCGTCCGCGACCAGGAGCGCGGGGTCTACGGCTACTCCCGCTGACAAACCACCAAGCACGTCGTACGAAGAAACTCTCTCTGTACGAAGAACTCTCTGTACGAAGAACTCTCTGTCCGCACGAACGCACGATGACCCACGAAGGAAAACATGCGCCCGCAGTTCTTCCTCGCCGAGATCTGGACCGGATTTCGGCGCAACGCGACGCTGACCATCGCGATGGTCGTGAACGTTGCGATCGCCCTGAGTCTCATCGGCAACGCGATGCTCGTGCGCAAGCAGACAGAGATGATCGGCGGCTACTTCTACGGCCAGCTGCAGGTGACCATCTTCTTGTGCGGTGAGTCGAAGACGCCGTCGTGCCCGGCTCCGACGACTGACGCGCAACGCCAGCAGATCCTCGACCAGCTGACCAACATGCCGCAGGTCGCCAAGGACGGTGTGCAGTACGAGACGCAACAGCAGGCGTACGAAAGATTCAAGCGGTACTACGCGAATCAGCCGACGTTGCTGGCGCTGACCGGCCCCAACACGTTGCCGCCGAGCTTCCGCGTGAAGCTCAAGGATCCGCGTGACTTCGACGTGTTGACGAGCGCATTCAGCCATCGGCCCGGGGTGGACGCGGTCACGGACTTCGGCACACTGCTCAGGGGCCTGACCACTTTCTTGAACCGGCTGCAACTGCTCGCGTGGGGGGCCGGCGCGGCCGGGCTCCTCGCCGGCATCCTGCTCGTCCTGAACGCGACGCTCGTCGCCGCGCACAGTCGACGGCGAGAGCTGGGGATCATGCGGCTCGTCGGAGCACCGAACTACTACATCCGATTACCGTTCCTCGTGCAATCCGCGATCGCCGCCGTCATGGGCTGCGGCCTGGCGATCGGGGCGCTGTTCATCGAGAAGGCCCTGGTGCTGTCCAGTGGCAAGGGGCCGCTGAGCATCAGCGTGCCGCTCGTCGGCACCCACGAGATCGTCGGCATCGTCTGGATCATGGTTGCCGTCTCCATCGTGGTGTCGGTCATCACGTCGTGGCTGAGCTTGATTCGCTACCTGCGGGTCTGACCGAAACACACAGGTCGGGTCGTTGGCCGAGGCGGGCAGGCCAGCTTTTCCGTATCCTTACCCGGTGCCTGTCCTGACGTCCTCCCGCCGCCGCTCCGCCGCGCTCGTCGCGGTGGTTGCCGGTGCCTACGGCGTGGGCTTGCTCGGCGGGACGCCTGTCGTGCCACCTGCGGGCACGGTCGCGCGGCCGACGACCTCGGGCAGCGCGGCTCAGCAGCTGTCGCAATCGGTCCGATCCGGCGACCAACCGCTCGACCGCTCGAGCGTGCAGGCACTCCTGGACAGCCTGGACGACCGGTGGGCCGCGTACCTCGACCCCGCGCAATACGCGCGTTTCGAGCAGGGGATCGACGGCCACTACACAGGCGTCGGTGTGCTCGTCCGCAGCGACGGGTCCGGCCGCGTGTCCATCGCCTCGATCCAGCCCGGCAGCCCGGCTGAGCTCGCGGGGCTGGCGGCCGGCGACGAGTTGAGGGCGATCTCGGGCCGCCCCGTGTCGGGCATGTCCATCCCCGAGGTGTCGGCGGCCCTGCGCGGTGACATCGGGTCCGCCGTGACCGTCACGGTGGCCCGCGCCGGCGTGCCGCGGACGGTGACCATGAAGCGCGTCGTGATGGCCGACGCGGATGTGACGATGACGCGCCTTCGCGATGGGGTCGTCAAGATCACGGTGGCGTCGTTCACGCGAGGGGTTGGCAAGACCGTGCGTGCCGACGTCGAGGCGGCGCACGCCAGCGGCATCGTGCTCGATCTGCGCGGCAACCCCGGTGGCCTGCTCCACGAAGCCGTCGAGGTCGCCTCGGCGTTCCTGGACAGCGGTCCGGTCGTCACGTTCGTCCGCACGGGCGAGGCGCCCGAGGAGCTGGATGCCGTCGGGGTTGCCGACACGACCGCGCCGCTCGTCGTGCTCGTCGACGGCGGCACGGCGAGCGCGGCCGAGGTCGTCGCGGGCGCCCTCCAAGACCGCGGGCGAGCGGTCCTCATCGGGTCCCAGACGTTCGGCAAGGGCACGGTGCAGCAGCCTCTGCCGCTCGGCGGCGGTGCCGGCGTCGAGTTCACGGTCGGCAAATATCTGACGCCCGACGGTCATTCCGTCGACGGCGTCGGCCTCACGCCGGACATCGAAGTCGCGGTCGGCTCGTCCCCGACGGTCGCCCTCGACCGGGCCCTCGCCGTCCTCACCGGTCTGTTGGCAGACGCGCGCACGACAGGACGGGGCTGACGGCATGGTGAAAGAGGTCGGTCGCAAGTTGATCGCGCAGAACCGCAAGGCCCGGCACGACTACACGATCCTCGACACGTACGAGGCCGGCGTCGTCCTGAGCGGCACGGAGGTGAAGTCACTGCGCGCCGGACATGCTTCCCTCGTGGACGCCTTCGCCGAGATCAAGAACGGCGAGCTGTGGCTGCAGGGCGTCCACATTCCTGAGTACACGCAAGGCACGTGGAACAACCACGCGCCGCGGCGCCAGCGCAAGCTCCTGCTGCACCGCGACGAGATCGCGCGGCTCGTCGGCAAGACACGCGAGTCCGGGCTCACGATCGTGCCGCTGCAGATGTACTTCAAGGACGGCAACGCGAAAATCGAGATCGCCCTGGCGCGCGGCAAGAAGTCGCACGACAAGAGGCAGGCACTCTCCGAGCGGGACGCCGCCCGCGAGATCGCGCGGTCGGTGGGGCGCCGCAACAAGGGACGCGACGACTAGCTCGTTTCGCGAGCCGTGTTGTTGTGCCCGTCAGTCGAGGGCGTTCTGCGGTGCCGTCAGTCGAGGACGATGGTCGGCGCGGCGCCGAACGTCTCGGGGTCCAGACGGCGGATCGAGTCGGCCAGCGCCGAGCTGAGGTCCGCGGGCACCGGCGAGGGGACGCCGGGCGCCAGGTCCCCGGCGAGGCGGGCCAACGCCTCCCGGCGCGGGAGGGTGTCGAGGGTGTCGAGGAGCGTGCCCTCGCGACCGTCCGCCTGCAACCGACCCTCGCGGACCAACGACTGGTAGAGCGCCTCGGCCTGATCCCGACGGGCCTCGTCGACGTACTGCTGCCACGTGCTGGTCTCTGCTGCGGTCATGTGGTCACCTCCGACGCGGGACTGCGGTCGTACTCCCTGGTCAAGTCGTCATCGTAGCGGGCAACGGCGCGGAGCGGCAGCGCCTCCGACGGCACCCCGATCTCAGGCGGGCGAGTCCGTCGTGAGCGTGCCTGCGGAGCGCTTCCCTGGGCGAATGCCGCGCCGGACCGGCCCGGCTGGCCGATCCCCTCTGACTCAGGGCTAGCCCGAATGTGTCATGTGCTTCGAAACACCTCGTGTCGATGACATGAACGTCGCACCAATTCGTGCGGCCACGTGTTGATCGGAGCACCCGATGTTCGACGTCGT